>NZ_JBHWUU010000005.1:0-173756 GCF_042737375.1 Streptomyces sp. NPDC060000 | reverse complement strand
TGGTGGGCGGGTTATTTTTTTAATACGACACTGGGCGGGCACTATGGCTCGCCCGGCCCCCCCGCCGCCTTGGGTTACAGCGCGCGCTCCAGCTGATCCGCCACCAGCTTCACGAACCGTCCGGGTTCCTTCGGCCGGCCGCCCTCGGCGAGGACCGCCAGACCGTGCAGCAGTTCGGCGGTCTCGGCGAGCCCCGCACGGTCCCCACGGTCCTTGTAGGCCTGGTTCAGGCCCTTGACGAGCAGGTGATCGGGGTTGAGTTCGAGGATCCGCAGGGCGCGCGGCACCTCCTGCCCCATCGCGCGGTACATGTTCTCCAGCGCCGGGGTGAGGTCGTGCGCGTCGGAGACGATGCAGGCCGGCGACACGGTGAGGCGGGACGACAGCCGCACCTCCTTGACGTCCTCGGCCAGTTGCTCCTTCATCCAGCCGAGCAGACCGGCGTACTCCTCGCTCTGCTTCTCCCGTTCGCCGTCGCTCTTCTCGTCGTCCTCCCCGCCGAGGTCGACCTCGCCCTTGGCGACGGACCGCAGCGGCTTGCCCTCGAACTCGCCCACCGCGTCGACCCACACCTCGTCGACCGGGTCGGTGAGGAGCAGGACCTCGATACCCTTGGCCCGGAACGCCTCCATGTGCGGGGAGTTCTCGATGCTCTGCCGGGACTCGCCGGTCAGGTAGTAGACGGCGTCCTGCCCGTCCTTCATCCGCTCCACATAACTCTTCAGCGTGGTCGGCTCGTCCGCGTCGTGCGTGCTCGCGAACGAGGAGACGGCGAGGAGGGTGTCACGGTTGTCGGAGTCGGTCAGCAGCCCTTCCTTCAGGACGGCACCGAACTCCCGCCAGAAGGTGGCGTAGCGGTCGGGGGCCGCGGTCATCATGTCCTTGACCGTCGACACCACCTTCTTGGTGAGCCGGCGCTGCATCATCCGGATGTGCCGGTCCTGCTGGAGGATCTCGCGGGAGACGTTCAGCGAGAGGTCCGCCGCGTCGACCACGCCCTTGACGAAGCGCAGGTACGGCGGCAGCAGCGCCTCGCAGTCGTCCATGATGAAGACGCGCTTCACATACAGCTGCACACCGCGCTGGTAGTTCTGGTTGTACAGGTCGTGCGGGGCGTGCGAGGGGAGGAACAGCAGCGCCTGGTACTCGAAGGTGCCCTCCGCCTGGAGCCGGACGGTCTCCAGCGGTTCGCGCCAGTCGTGGCTGATGTGCTTGTAGAGCTCGTGGTACTCCTCGTCGGAGACCTCGTCGCGCGAGCGTGCCCACAGGGCCTTCATCGAGTTCAGCGTCTCGGGTTCGGGCGCGGCGCCGGTACCCTCGGTGGTGTCGGCGCTCTCCGCACCACCTGTGGCGCCCGCGCTGTCGCCCGGGGTCGCCTTGGGGACCAGCTTGATGGGCCAGGTGATGAAGTCCGAGTAGCGCTTGATGATCTCCCTGATCGTCCGGTCCGCGGTGTAGTCGTGCAGCTGGTCGTCCGCGTCGGCCGGCTTCAGGTGCAGCGTGACGGACGTGCCCTGCGGCGCGTCGTCCACCCTCGCCAGCGTGTACGTGCCCTCGCCTCGCGACGACCAGCGGGTGCCCTGGCTCTCGCCGGCCCGCCGGGTCAGCAGGGTCATCTCGTCGGCCACCATGAAGCCGGAGTAGAAGCCGACGCCGAACTGCCCGATGAGCCCCTCGGCCCCGGCCTCCTCCTGGGCCTCGCGCAGCTCCTGCGCGAACTTCGCCGTGCCGGAGTTGGCGATCGTGCCGATGAGCCGGCCGACCTCCTCGTACGACATCCCGATGCCGTTGTCCCGCACCGTCAGCGTGCGGGACTCGGCGTCGGTCTCGATCTCGATGTGCGGGTCGGAGACGTCGGCGTCGAGCGTGTCGTCCCGCAGCGCGGCGAGACGCAGCTTGTCCAGCGCGTCGGAGGCGTTGGAAACGAGTTCGCGGAGAAAGACGTCCTTGTTCGAGTAGACCGAGTGGATCATCAGCTGCAACAGCTGACGGGCCTCTACCTGGAACTCAAAGGTTTCGGTCGACATGATGGGCGTGTACCTCACAGGTTCTGGAGTCTCCTGGGCTGGCGAGAGCCACTGTAAAACACCAAGTCAGCTCGCGGTGCCCGCTGTTCTTGGTCGCCCTGTTCCGATTCGCCGGCGCACGCCGGCGGGCGGGGAGTCAGCATGGGATCTCTCCCACCTGCGCGAACCCCTCCGTCCGGCTCCACCGAAGCCGGGTCAGTCACTCGGTGGCCCCGTCGCCGGCGGCGCGGGGCCACCGAGTGATCGTGCCGTACCTGCGCGGTCACGGCACGACGACCTTCGTGTCGAGGGCGACGTTCCGCGACGCGCAGCGGTCGGCGGTGGCGCTCGACATCGTCGCGTCGCTGGACGCACTGCGGACCGACCAGGCGGTCCTGGCCGGATTCGACCGGGGTTCCCGGACGGCCGACATCATCGCCGCGTTGTGGCCGGAGCGCTGTCGGGCGCTCGTCTCGGTGACCGGCTATCCGATCACCAACCGTGAGCGCCGGCGGCGGGCGGGTGGGCCTGGTGGTCCCGGTACCACTTCGCCACCGAACGGGGCCGGCAGGGAGCGGTGACGCCGGCCGATGTCAGGGCCTGACGCCGGCCTTCGGCGCGAGGTCTCGCCGAGCGCCGGGTCCCGGTCGAGGCGGGAATCGCTCCGTGGTGCACAGTTTCGTGCCCGAGCGCCGGCAGGTGTGCGGTGGCGGCCCGGGCGGCCCAGCGGTCGTCGGCCCATACCGCGGGACGGACGGGTGCCCGGCCCGGGGCCGGCGCTTCCACCACCGCCGCGCAGGGCACGTGTGCCGGACGCGGTCCAGGGCGGCCGAGCCGAGGCCGTCGAAGCCGATGACCACCAGGCGGCCGCCACCGCGCAGCGCCGGAGCACGCGCAGGCACGGCCAGAGGGTTCAGAGGGTGAGCAGCACCTTGGTGGCACGGCGCTCGTCCATCGCCTTGTAGCCCTCGGGGGCCTGCTCCAGGGGCAGGGTGAGGTCGAAGACCTTGCCGGGGTCGATCTTGCGGTCCCAGATGAGCTGGATCAGCTCGGGCAGGAAGCGGCGTACCGGGGCCGGGCCGCCGAGGGTGTGGATGCCGGCGAAGAACAGCTCGATACCGGGGATGGTCACGTCGTAGTTGACGCCCACGTAGCCGAGATGTCCGCCTCCGCGGGTGGCGCCGACGGCCTGCATGAACGATTCCTGCGTGCCGACCGCCTCGACGACCGAGTGCGCGCCCAGCCCGTTCGTGAGTTCCTTGATCTTCGCGATGCCCTCCTCGCCGCGCTCTTCGACGATGTCGGTGGCGCCGTAGTAGCGGGCCAGCTTCTGCCGCTCGGGGTGGCGGGACATGGCGATGACGCGTTCCGCACCGAGCTGCCTGGCGGCGAGGACGGCCATGAGGCCGACCGCGCCGTCGCCGACGACCGCGACGGTCTTACCGGGTCCGGCCTCGGCGGCGACGGCGGCGTACCAGCCGGTGCCGAGCACGTCGGAGGCGGCCAGCAGTGCGGGGATCAGCTCGGGGTCGGGCTGTCCCGGGGTGGCGACGAGGGTGCCGTCGGCGTGCGGGATGCGGGCCTTCTCGGCCTGGGTGCCGATCCCTGCGTGGACGAACTCGGCGTGCACGCACTTGGACTGAAACCCGGCCTGGCAGATCTCGCAGGTGTTGTCCGAGATGACGAACGATCCGACCACGAAGTCCCCGGGCTTGACAGTCTTCACATCCGAGCCGACTTCCTCGACCACGCCCACGTACTCATGGCCCATGAGCGTGTGGTCGGCGGGCTCGATGCCGCGATACGGCCACAGGTCGGAGCCGCAGATACAGGTCGCGGTCAGCTTCACGATCGCGTCGGTGGGCTCGACGATCTTCGGATCCTCGCGCTCCTCCACCCGGACGTCGCCGGCCGTGTACATCACTACTCCACGCATGCCTGTGTCTCCTTGCTTGTTGCTTCTTACTGCTTGTCGGGTGCCGGACTTCGAGGGTGGTCAGGCCAGGTTCTTGGTAAAGAACTCGTCCAGCTTGGCGAAGGGGATCTTGTCGGTCCGGTCGTAGAGGTCGACGTGGCCCGCGTCCGGGACGACGTGGAATTCCTTCGGTGAGGGCCACGAAGCCGCGCTTGGCGAGGTTCTGGGCGTAGACGCCCCGCTCCTGCTCCTTGGCGCCGCCCTACGGGGCACCGATGACGATCGCGGGGTGCTGCTGGGAGGCGTCGAAGTCCTCGGGCCGGTAGAGATCCGCCGAGAGCGTGATCCCGTACCGGTTCTTGTACGACACCGGGGTGCGGGTGACGTTCTCGTCCGAGTCGAAGATGTAGTTGTCCAGAGCCATTGCCTTGTCCTGTTCCTGGGGGACCGGCCGCATCGAAAGGGCCGGGCGGCGGAGTGCCACGCCACCCAGAGAACAGGCATTTCGTGTGGGTAGCGAGGCACTGGTGAGGGGTGTACTGGCAGTACATCCGTCGCGGGCGGCAGCCTCAGTCGACGGCGAGGCAAGCCCTGCCGGTCTTCCCGCTGCCTGAGCGGCCCGTCCAGCCTGGGTCCGGGCGCTTCCTCGGTCCGGGCTCAGATGCAGTGGGCGCACGAGGTGCTCGAAACCGCGCCCACCTGGACTGGATGGCCTCGCTCCTCGACCGGCATCCCCGTCTCGTCCTGGAGAACTGCGGGTCGGGCGGCCTGCGCATGGACTACGCGCAGCTGGCCGTGGCGCAGCTGCAGTCCACCAGCGACCAGCAGGACCCATTCCGCTACCCCCCGATCGCCGCCGCGGCCGCCACCGCCGCGACACCCGAGCAGGCCGCCGTCTGGGCCTACCCCAGCCGAACCACAGCCTCGACGAAATCGCCTCACCCTCACCGGCACTCCTCGGCCGCAGACACCTCTCCGGCTTCCTCAGCCTCATGAGTGACGAGCAGTTCGACCTCGTACGCTCCGCGGTCCGCGTCTACAAGGAGATCCGGCCGGAGATCGCCTCGGCGCACCCCTTCTGGCCCCTCGGCCTGCCGACATGGGAGGACGCCTGGATCGCGCACGGTCTGCGCGGTCGGCGGTCCACGTTCCTGACGGTGTGGCGCGGGGGCGGGGGCGTGGAAAGCCGCACGGTCTTCGTGCCCCGTCTACGGGGCGTTCCCCTCGTACCGGAGGTCCTCCACACCGGCCCGTCCGGCGCCACCGCGCAGTGGGACGCGGCGGAAGGAACCCTCACCGTCCGCCTGCCCCGCCCCGACACCGCCGTTCTGCTCCGGCTGGGAGTCGCCCACTGAGGCCGGGCGCGCGGGAGGAGAGGGGGGTGCCGCGGCGGTTCCTCCATCCTGCCCGGAGGGAATTGTCCAGCCTCCGATCGCGGACGTGGGCCGGTCCGGCTGGACGAAGGTCGGGGCGTCGGGGCCCGCGCCTGCCTTCTTGCCCACATCGCCGAGCGCCGGATGCGGGCGATCTCCTCGTCGTCGGCGCCAAAGCGCAGCGCCGCGCGAAGGCCGGGCTCCTCGCGGGCGAACAGGCAGGTGCGCATCCGGCCGTCGGCCGTCAGGCGGCTGCGGTCGCGGGCCGCGCAGAACGGGCGGGTGACGGAGACGGGCGACATCCGGCTGAACACCACTGTTCCTCCCCTGGACCGCGCTCCATCCGGCACACTCCCCCACATGGAGACTGCCGAGTACATCAGCGTGCTGGACCAGGAGGGCCGGTCGCTGGCCGCCGCGGCGGCGGAAGCGGGCCCCGACGCGAAAGTGCCGACCTGCCCGGAGTGGCAGGTCAGGGACCTGCTGCGGCACACGGGCGCGGTGCACCGCTGGGCGACGTCGTTCGTGGCCGAGGGCAATCCCTCGCCCAGCCCCTTCGTCGACCCGCCGGACCTCGACGGCGACGCGCTGCTTGACGGGTTCCGCGAGGGGCACCTGCGGCTCGTGGGCACCCTGTCCGCAGCCTCGCCCGATGTCGAGTGCTGGCAGTTCATGCCCGCGCCGTCACCGCTGGCCTTCTGGGCGAGGCGGCAGGCGCACGAGACGGCCGTGCACCGCGTGGACGCGGAATCGGCCCGCGGCCGCACACCCGAGGAGATCGCCCGCGAACTCGGCATCGGCTTCGCGGCGGACGGCATCGACGAACTGTTGCGCGGATTCCACGCACGCGCCAGGAGCAGGGTGCGCACCGAGGCGCCCCGGGTCCTGCGGGTGCGGGCGACGGACACGCCCGACGGCGTGTGGACCGTACGGCTGTCGCCCGAGCCGCCGGTGACGGAGCGGAACGCCGAGGGGGACGCCGAGGGGGACGCCGACTGCGAGGTGTCCGGCCCTGCGGCGCTGCTCTACCTGTCGTTGTGGAACCGGTCGCCGTTCCCCGCCGTGACCGGGGACGCCACGCTGGCGACGCTGTGGCGGGAGAAGTCCGCCGTGGGCTGACAGACCGCCCGAGTCGTTCCACCGGCGCCGCACACGTCAGCCCTCAGACGCCGCCCGAGCCGGCGCGCAGGCGCCACCCGAGCCAGTCCGCAGGCGCTGCGCGAGTCAGTCCGCCGACACCGCCCGGGTCAGTCCGCCAGCATCCGGCTCAACACCGCGCGCTGCACCGGCCGTACGTCGCCGTGCAGCGCGCGCCCCTTCCCGGTGAGCGCGACCCGAACACCCCTGCGGTCCTCGGCGCACATGCCCCGCTCGACGAGACCGTCCTTCTCCAGGCGGGCGACGAGCCGCGACAACGCACTCTGGCTGAGGTGGACCCGCTCGGCGATCTCCTGGACGCGGTAGCTGCACGAGCCGTCCGGCGCCGCCGACTCCGCGAGGACGTCGAGCACCTCGAAGTCGCTGCCGCACAAGCCATGTTGGTGCAGAGCCCGGTCGAGTTCGCACTGGGTCCTCGCGTGCAGGGCAAGCATGTCCCGCCACTGCTCAACGAGCGCCTGCTCGGCCCCCGTCCCGCCTTTCTTCGCCGCCGCCATGGGGCGCACCGTAGCAGAGAACGCAGTTGATTGCATCGGAAATAAATGCGCTTGCATTCAATGTGTGTGCATGTAGTGTCTGCGGCATGACCTCTCCGCTCCCCTCCCCCGCGTCCCCTCTCCCCGAGGGCCGCTGGACCGCCCGGCTGTGGGGCACCCTGCTGGTGCTGTGCGCCGCGATGTTCCTGGACGCGCTGGACGTGTCGATGGTCGGCGTCGCCCTGCCGTCCATCGGCTCCGACCTCGACCTCTCCACCTCGACCCTGCAATGGATCGTCAGCGGCTACATCCTGGGCTACGGCGGGCTGCTCCTCCTCGGCGGCCGCACGGCGGACCTGCTCGGCCGCCGCCAGGTGTTCCTGGTAGCTCTCGGTGTCTTCGCGCTGGCCTCGCTGCTCGGCGGGCTGGTCGACTCGGGTCCGCTGCTGATCGCGAGCCGGTTCATCAAGGGCCTGAGCGCGGCCTTCACGGCCCCGGCCGGCCTGTCCATCATCACCACGACGTTCCCGGAGGGCCCGCTGCGCAACCGTGCCCTCTCCATCTACACCACCTGCGCCGCCACCGGCTTCTCGATGGGCCTGGTCCTCTCCGGCCTGCTCACCGAGGCGAGTTGGCGCCTCACCATGCTGCTGCCCGCGCCGATCGCGCTGATCGCGCTGGCGGTCGGCCTGAAGCTGCTGCCGCGCAGCGAACGCGAGAAGGACCACAACGGCTACGACGTGCCCGGCGCCGTCCTGGGAACCGCGTCGATGCTGCTGCTGGTCTTCACCGTGGTCCAGGCGCCGGAGTCGGGCTGGACGTCCGCACGCACGCTGCTGTCGTTCCTCGCCGTCGCCGTCATGCTGACCGTCTTCGTCCGCGTCGAGCGCCGCTCGGCCGGCCCGCTGATCCGGCTCGGCGTCCTGCGCTCCGGCAGCCAGATCCGCGCCCAGGTCGGCGCGATGGCCTTCTTCGGTTCGTACGTCGGCTTCCAGTTCCTGGCCACCCTGTACATGCAGACGCTGCTCGGCTGGTCGGCGCTGCACACGGCACTCGCGTTCCTGCCGGCCGGCGCGCTGGTGGCCGTGTCCTCGACCAAGATGGGCTCGATCGTCGACCGGTTCGGCACGCCGCGGCTGATCGCGGCCGGCTTCGCCTTCATGGTCGCCGGATACGCGCTGTTCCTGCGCGTCGATCTCGACCCGGTGTACGCGGCGGTCATCCTGCCCACCATGCTGCTGATCGGCGCGGCCTGCGCACTGGTCTTCCCCTCGCTCAACATCCAGGCCACCAACGGCGTGGCCGACCATGAGCAGGGCATGGTCTCGGGACTGCTCAACACCTCGGTGCAGGTGGGTGGCGCGATCTTCCTGGCGGTGGTGACGGCGGTGGTGACCGCGGGCGCCCCGGCCGACCCCACCCCGCAGGCCGTCCTCGACAGCTACCGGCCCGGGCTGGTCGTGGTGACGCTCGTCGCCGCCGCGGGCCTGCTCATCACCCTCCCCGGACTGCGCACCCGGCGCACCCAGGGCTCCGTCGTGATCGCCCGGTCCACCGTGCCGGAGGCGGACGTGGAGCCCGTGGGAGCACGCGACTAGGACAGGAACCGGATCCGTCCGGCCGGTTTCCGGTTCCGGTTCCGGATCCGGAGGGAAACCTGTCTCCGAGGATGCGCCCGGCGGGGCCGATTGCCCCGCCGGGCGCACACCTGTGACACTCGCCGTATGAGCGGGTACGGGGGCCGACGCACGCAGGCCGAGCGGGACATGATCACCGTCGAGATCGGATACGCGCTGCTCAGTGCGGCGTTCGCGGCGGCGGTGCTCTTCGGGGCGGTCGCCGGACCGGCGCTGCTGTTCGAACTGCCGGCTGTGGCCGAGAAGTTGCTGCTGCGGGCGGGCCTGGCGCTCGCCCCCGCGGTGTTCGCGGTCCGGGTGGTCTCCGTGCTCGTCCGTCTCCGGACCGCCTCTCAGCCCAGCCAGCCCGGCCGGACCAGCCCCGACTCATAGGCCAGGACGACCAGTTGGGCCCGGTCACGGGCGCCCAGCTTCACCATCGTGCGGCTCACGTGGGTCTTGGCGGTGAGCGGGCTGACCACCAGCCTGCGGGCGATCTCCTCGTTGGACAGGCCGATCCCGACGAGTGCCATCACCTCCCGCTCCCGATCGGTGAGCCGGGTCAGCGCGTCGGCCGCCGCGGGCTCCTTGGAGCGGGCGGCGAACTCGGCGATGAGCCGGCGAGTGACTCCCGGCGAGAGAAGCGCGTCCCCGGCCACCACCGCCCGTACGGCACGCAGGAGTTCCTCCGGTTCGGTGTCCTTCACCAGGAAGCCGGAAGCGCCCGAGCGGATCGCCTCGAAGACGTACTCGTCGAGTTCGAAGGTGGTGAGCATGATGACCTTGACCCGGGAGAGCGCCTCGTCGTCGGTGACCCGCCGGGTGGCGGCCAGGCCGTCGAGGAGGGGCATCCGGATGTCCATCAGGACGACGTCGGGCCGCAGTTCACGCACCGCGCGCACCGCTTCCTCCCCGTCGGCGGCCTCGGCCGCCACCTCGATGTCCGGCTGCGCGTCCAGCAGCGCCCGGAATCCCGCCCGCACCAACGACTGGTCGTCGGCGAGCAGTACACGGATCACCGGCCGCCCCTCGCTCACCGGTGCTTCCCCGCTCACCGGCCCTCCCTCGTCCACCCGTCCGGCCCCCTGGACCGGTCCTGACCCGTGGTTCGCCGGTCCTGACCCGTTCGCCGGTCCTGACCCGTTCACTGGCCCTCCCCGGCCCTCGTGGGCAGTACGGCGAGCACCCGGAAGCCTCCGTCGGGGCGCGGTCCCGCCTCGATCGTGCCACCCAGCGCCGCGGCCCGCTCCCGCATTCCGGCGAGACCGTTGCCGCTGCCGCCCGCGTCGGCACCGGTCGCCGGCCCGTCGTCGTCGATACGCATCCGTAGCGTGCCGTCCCCTTGATCGAGCCGCACGCGCGCGTGCCGCGAACCCGAGTGGCGTACGACGTTGGTGAGTGCCTCCTGGACGATACGGAAGGCGGCGAGGTCCGTATGGGGCGGCAGCCGGGGCGGCCCCCCGGTCACATCGACCGTGAGGCCCGCGCGCGCCGCCTGTTCCACGAGCTCGGGCAGCCGGTCCAGGCCGGGGGCAGGGGTGCGCGGCGCGTCCCCCGGCGTACGGAGGCTGTCGAGCACCTGGCGCACCTCGCCCAGCGCTTCCTTGCTGGCGGACTTGATGGTGGTGAGCGCCGTGCGCGCCTGTTCCGGGTCGGAGTCGAGGAGTGCGAGGCCCACGCCCGACTGCACGTTGATCACCGAGAGGCTGTGCGCGAGGACGTCGTGCAGTTCGCGCGCGATGCGCAGCCGTTCCTCATCGGCCCGCCGGCGGACGGCCCGGGCGCGCTCGGCCCGCTCACGGGCCCACTGTTCACGCCGGATCCGGGCCGGCTCCGCGATCGCCACGATCGCCACCGCCCACCCCGCGACGACGATCTCCTGCCCGAAGGGGGCCGGGGCGTCGCCGGCGGGCGGCAGCCACCGGTAGAGCCAGTGCGCGACCAGCACATGGACGGCCCACAGCAGGCCCAGGGCCGTCCAGGCGGCCTGCCGGTGACCGGCGACGACAGCGGTGAAGCAGGCCACGGCCACGGTCAGGAAGACCGGTCCGTAGGGGTAGCCGGCGCCCAGGTAGAGGGCGGCGGCCGCCGCCGTGCCGAACACGACGGCCACCGGGTGTCGCCGCCGCCACAGCAGCAGTCCGGAGGCGACCACCAGGAGCACGCGCGCGAAGGCGTCGAGCGGCGCCCGCGCACCTTCCTGCGCATGGGCCGCGAAGTTCGAGCCGAACAGGACGAAGGCGGTGATCAGCACGGTGGATCGCCAGGGCCACCGTGCGGCCCGCGACTCCGGGTCCGCCCCGCCCTCCCGGCCCTCCCTGCGGCCCTCCCCGCGGCGCGGCAAGGGCGGCGGCCCGTACCTCCACCGGTTCCCCGGGCCGCCGCGCCCGCGCGTCCGCTCTTCGTCCATGCCCGCCACGCTAGACGCCGCGGTCCGCGCCGGACGTCCGCCGGGCGAGGTGATCAGCCGTACTCCCCTGGAAGTACGCGCCGCCACGGGAACCGTCGGCAACCTCGACGGACGGGCGGCGGCGCCTCCGGGTGGCCGGTTCCCGTGGGCGCCGGCAGGCGCGTCGGGTCCTGGGCGCCTCCGTACCAGGGTCGGCCCCGCCGGTCACGCCGCGAACAGGGCACGGTGGCCGGCGCGCGACGGCCGGCCGGCGGGACCGGTCCTGGCGCATCCCCACCCCGGCTAGCGGAGCCCCACCCCGTGGGCGAGGCGCGTGACCGCGTACCGGAAGAACGGCTCGCGTTCCTCGACGACCCGGTTGAACTGACCGAACAGCTCGAACCCGACCAGTCCGTACAACTGGGCCCACGCCGCCACGAGTGCCGTGACCGCACCCGGCGGGAGGTCGTGGGCGAGGTCGATTCCCATCCGGACCGCCTCGGGGACCAGCTCGTCCGTCAGCGGCGGTACGTCCAGCCGCTGGCCCTGGTGCGCGTCCCGCACGATGCCGACGAGGAGCAGGCCGACACGGGCGGCGGCCGGGACGGTCGTCCGGGGCGCGCTGTAGCCGGGCACCGGTGTGCCGTAGATCAGCGCGTACTCCTGCGAATGTGCCAGCGCCCAGCCGCGCACCGCCTCGCCCACCGTGACCCAGCGCTCGACGGGAGCGGCGTCGGCGACGGCCGAGTGCGCGGCCTCCGCGCACTCGCCGAGGGAGTCATAGGCGTCGATGATGAGCGCGGTGAGCAGGTCGTCACGGCTCGGGAAGTAGCGGTAGAGCGCGGAGGAGACCATGCCGAGTTCACGGGCCACGGCTCGCAGCGAGAGCTTGGTCGCGCCCTCGGACGCGAGCTGTCTGCGCGCCTCTTCCAAGATGGCGGCGGTGACTTCGATCCTGGCGCGGGCTCGTGCCCCACGAACGGTGCTGCTCATGCGTTTCAGTGTCGCACGGAAGCAGAGCGCTGCACCCAATCGAGATCGGTGAACAAAGAAGAGAGCAGCGCTCTTGCTCTGGAGCGGTCGTCTCGGGCAGACTGCCACTCAAGTGAGAGCGGTGCTCACACTTTCTCTTCAGGAGGCAGCAGCCATGTCCACCCACGTGCAGAAGCCCGGCTGGTTCACCGTCAACGTCTTCAACCGCGCCGTGGCCTGGCTGACCCGTCGGGTCTGAGCGTGTGGGGGTCCCGGGTCCTGGCGGTCCGCGGCCGCAAGAGCGGTGAGTGGCGGACCACGCCCGTGAACCTGCTGACCGTGGACGGGCAGCAGTATCTGGTCGCGCCTCGCGGCCACGTCCAGTGGACGCACAACATGCGGGTGGCGGGCGGCGGTGAGCTGCACCTCGGCAAGAACGTGGAGGAGTTCACGGCGGTCGAGGTCGCCGACGACGACAAGACGCCGTTGCTGCGCGCCTACCTCAAGCGCTGGAAGGCCGAGGTCGGCGTCTTCTTCAACGGGGTGGGCCCGGACTCTCCCGACGCCGAGATGCGGCGTATCGCCCCTGACCACCCGGTGTTCCGGATCACCGTCACGAACCGGCGGTGATCCGCCCCCTTCCGGTCAGGAACCGCTCTCCTCGGCCGCCGGCGCGGACTCCCTCGCCGGCTCCTCCTGCCGCTCCTGCCGCCGGTCCAGCGCGGTCAGTGCCCGCTGGGCCATCGGATGCGAGCGGACGAGTTCACCGAGGGTAGTCCGGCCACGGGTGATGTCGGTGAACGCCCGCCAGACCGGGCGCAGACCGGTGAGCCCGGCATGGAAGAGTCCGGGTCGGCGCTCGAAGAGGACGAGCAGCCGCTTGCCGACGCTCATCTCCACGCCGAGGCCGGCCTTGATCGCGAAGGCGTAGTTCAGCGCCTGGCGGCGGGCGTCCACCGCGTCGTGCGCCTCGGCGATCCGGACCGCCCACTCGCCCGCGAGGCGGCCCGAGCGCAGCGCGAAGGAGATGCCCTCGCGGGTCCACGGCTCCAGCAGCCCCGCCGCGTCGCCGCACACGAGAACGCGCCCGCGTGACAGCGGGGAGTCGTCGGCCCGGCAGCGGGTGAGATGTCCGGAGGAGACGCTCGGCTCGAACCCGGCGAGGCCGAGCCGCCCGACGAAGTCCTCCAGGTAACGCTTGGTGGCGGCGCCTTCGCCGCGCGCCGAGATCACGCCGACGGTCAGCGTGTCCCCCTTGGGGAACACCCAGCCGTAGCTGCCGGGCATCGGGCCCCAGTCGATGAGGACCCGGCCCTTCCAGTCCTCGGCGACCGTCTCCGGCACCGGGATCTCCGCCTCCAGACCGAGATCCACCTGGTCGAGCTTCACACCGACGTGGGCTCCTATCCGGCTCGCGCTGCCGTCCGCGCCCACCACCGCGCGGGCCAGCAGCGTCTCGCCGCCCTGGAGGACGACCGCGACCGTGCGGCGGTCCGGTACCGCCGAGCCGTGCTGCTCCACCCGCTGCACGGTGACACCCGTGCGCAGCTCGGCGCCCGCCTTCTGGGCGTGCTCGACGAGCTGCTGGTCGAACTCGGGCCGGTTGATCAGCCCGAACAGCATCTGCCGGGAACGACGGGTGCGGGTGAAACGCCCGTTGTGCGAGAAGGTCACCGCGTGCACCCGGTCGCGGAAGGGCAACTCGAAGCCGGGTGGCAGCGCGTCGCGGGAGGGACCGATGATGCCGCCGCCGCACGTCTTGTAGCGGGGCAGCTCGGCCTTCTCGAGCAACAGCACGCGCCGCCCCGTGACCGCCGCCGCGTAGGCGGCCGAAGCCCCGGCGGGGCCTCCGCCCACCACGACGACGTCCCACACCTGCCGCGCGTCGTCCGCCGAAGAGTTCTCGTCGTCCGCCGGAGAGTTCTCGCTGCTCACGATGGTCTACTGCTCCTGATCAAGCCGCTTGCCGCACCTGTTCCCCGCATCCTACGGCGGAGATCGCCACGGTCCGCCGTGGGAGGATCGGCGGCGTGGGCGCCCCCCGTCCCGGCAGGCGCGTACGCTCGCACGGTCACCCGTACGGACCAGTACACACCAGTACAACGTCGCACCCACAAGGAGCGTGCCCATGTCGTCGAATTCGGTCGCCGAGACCGTCGCCTCACTACTGCCCAGGGCACGGGCGGAGCTCACCGAGCTGGTGGCCTTCAAGTCGGTGGCGGACTTCGACCAGTTCCCCAGGAGCGAGAGCGAGGCCGCCGCGAACTGGATCGCGGACGCCCTGCGCGCCGAGGGCTTCCAGGAGGTGGCCCTGCTCGACACCCCGGACGGCACCCAGTCGGTGTACGGCTACCTGCCGGGCCCCGCCGGAGCCAGGACGGTGCTGCTCTACGCCCACTACGACGTGCAGCCGCCGCTGGACGAGGCCGCCTGGACCACCCCGCCCTTCGAGCTGACGGAGCGCGACGGCCGCTGGTACGGCCGGGGCAGCGCCGACTGCAAGGGCGGCGTCATCATGCACCTGCTCGCGCTGCGCGCCCTCAAGGCGAACGGAGGCGTCCCGGTCGGTGTGAAGGTGATCGTGGAGGGCTCCGAGGAGCAGGGCACCGGCGGTCTGGAGCGGTATGCCGAGCAGCACCCCGACCTGCTGGCGGCCGACACCATCGTCATCGGCGACGCGGGCAACTTCCGGGTCGGCCTGCCGACCGTGACCTCCACCCTGCGCGGTATGACCATGATGCGGGTGCGGATCGACACCCTCGAGGGCAATCTGCACTCGGGCCAGTTCGGCGGGGCCGCGCCCGACGCGCTGGGCGCGCTGATCCGCGTGCTGGACTCGCTGCGCGCCGAGGACGGCTCCACGACCGTCGACGGCCTCACCGACGGCACGCACTGGGACGGCCTGCAGTACGACGAGGCGCAGTTCCGCAAGGACGCCAAGGTCATGGACGGCGTCGGGCTGATCGGTTCCGGCACGGTCGCCGACCGCATCTGGGCCCGTCCCGCCGTCACCGTGCTGGGCATCGACTGCCCGCCGGTCGTCGGCGCCACCCCGTCCGTGCAGGCGAGCGCCCGCGCGGTGATCAGCCTGCGGGTTCCGCCGGGTGTGGACGCGGTCGAGGCGACAAAGCTGCTCCAGGCCCACGTGGAGGCGCACACGCCGTGGGGCGCGCGCGTGAGCACCGAGCAGATCGGCCAGGGCCAGGCGTTCAGCGCCGACACCACCAGCCCGGCGTACGCGGCGATGGCCGACGCGATGTCGATCGCCTACCCCGGACAGGACATGCAGTACGCGGGGCAGGGTGGTTCCATCCCCCTGTGCAACACGCTGGCCGCTCTCTACCCGCAGGCGGAGATCCTTCTCATCGGCCTGAGCGAGCCGGAGGCGCAGATCCACGCGGTGGACGAGAGCGTGTCCCCCGAGGAGCTGGAGCGGCTGTCGGTGGCGGAGGCCCTGTTCCTGCGGAACTACGCGGCCGACTGAGCCGCTCTGCCGTCGGCAGAGGGCCTCGCCCACCGGGCGGGGCCCGCTCTACGGTCGTCCCATGGACGTCGTCGAACTCCTCCCCCGGCTCCACCTCCTGCGCTTCCCCGTCGGACAGGCCTATCTCTGGTGTGACGGCGATGAGTTGACGCTCGTCGACGCCGGGCCACCCGGCTCCGGCGCGGCCCTCGCGGCGGCGGTCACGGCCCTGGGGCATACCCCCGGGGCCGTACGACGGATCGTCCTGACCCACTTCCACGAGGATCACGCGGGCGGTGCGGCCGAGTTCGCGGCGCTCGCGGGGTCGGAGATCCTGGCGCACGCGGCGGAGGCGTCCGTACTGCGCGGCGAAGTCCCCGGACCTCCACCGGTGCTGGAGGACTGGGAGCGCCCCCTGCACTCCGCCGCACAACAGCACCTGCCTCAGGGGGAGTTCGTGCGACCCGACCGGATCACCGAGGTGGGCGACGGAACCGTCCTGGGGTTCGGTGACGGTGCCCGGGTGGTGCATGTGCCCGGACACACGCACGGCAGTATCGCAGTCCAACTCCCTGCGCACGGGGTTCTGTTCACCGGGGACTCCGCCGCCGCCTCGCCCGTCGACGGCACGGTGCTGCCGGGCGTCTTCCATCTGGACCGACCGCTGGCTCTCGCCTCCTTCCGCCGACTGGCCGCCCTGGACGCCGACATGGCCTGCTTCGGCCATGGCGACCCGGTGACCCGACGGGCGTCCGCGGTTCTGCGAAGGGCGGCGGACATCTGAAGGCCGCCGACAACCGCCGCGCCCCGCAGTGCGGTCGAGCAAGGCGGTGCGGAACGCGCGTTCGTCGTGCGCGCGTTCGCCGAGGCTCCGCGACCCGAGGGCATCTCCGGACGGAGCCGCCGCGCTCGTCGGCCCTCAGCCCGGTGACAGAGGTGCTGAGGCGTTCCGAGCGGCGGTTCCGGGCGGACAGCCGGCCTGCGGGGGCGCTGCGGCGGGCCGCGTCCCGGTAGCGGCGCTCACTCGGTGGGCGTGCCCGCCTCCAGGTACAGCGCCGCCCCGCGCTCGCGGGCCCGCAACGCCCAGCGCAGTCGCTCGTAGCGGACCGGCGGCAGGAGACCGGCCGCCTCCTCCTCCGTGACGAACCGCCAGGCCCGCAGTTCGGGACCGGGCAGCAGCAGCCCCGACACGGCCGCGGAGTCGAGCCGTCCGCCGTCGAAGAGGAGGCGCAGTCCTCCGTAGGCGGGAGCCACCGGCCGTTCCCAGTCGACGACCAGCAGCCGGGGTACGTCGACCAGCCGGATCCCGGTCTCCTCCTCAACCTCGCGCACGCCCGCACGCGCGGGGGCCTCGCCGGGCTCCACCACCCCGCCGGGGAACTCCCAGCCGGGCTTGTACGTCGGGTCCACGAGCAGCACCCGGTCCTGCTCGTCGAAGAGGAGCACCCCGGCGGCCACGGTCTCGGCCGTGGGCTCGGGGGTCTGCACGATGTCGCACGCGGCCACGGTGCCGCTGCCGACGGCCTCGGCGATCCGGGCGGCCGTCTGGTGCGGAGTGAGGGCTCCGTTGTCGACGGGATGGGCGTCGGCGGTGAGCCAGGAGGCGAGGGCGGCGTGGTAGGGCTCGATGTGGTCGTACGACCACTGCCTGATCCGTATCTCGCCGTCGGGGAGGTCCGGGGGGACCTCCCGGTCGGCTATTCGCTTGCGCAGGATCGTTTCCCCCGGAGCGAGGAGGACATGCCGGACGGAGATCCGGCGGGCGGCGAGACCGCCGAAGATCTCGTCGCGGTAGTCCTGGCGCAGCAGCGTCATGGGGACGACGAGGGTCCCGCCCAGCTCGGCGAGGAGCGCGGCCGCCGTGTCGATCACGAGCCGTCGCCACATCGGCAGGTCCTGGAAGTCGCCCACCTCGGCGAGACGTTTGGGCGGCAGCAGGTGCGGGAGCGCTCCGCCGATGATCTCGGGGTCGAAGAGTGTGCTGTTCGGGATCAGGTCGATCAATTCCCGTGCGGTGGTGGTCTTCCCCGCACCGAACGCGCCGTTGATCCAGACGACGGTCACGGTTCCCCCTCTTCTGTTGGCCCCCTGTGGCTTGCCCGCTCCACCCTGCCACGGAAACCAGTTCCCGTTGAGGGCGCACGGGCGCCGGGGCGCCGGCACCCCGCGCGGTGGGGCGCCGGCGCCCCGGCGTTCACTGTCCCTGTCTGGTCCGGGTCCTGGCCCTGGTCCGGGTTCTGCTCCAGGTCCAGGTCCCAGGTCCTCGCCCTGGTCCGTCAGTCGTTCTGCCCCAGGGCGCTGTCTTCGACGGCCAGGCTGTCGCCGGCGATGGTGTGGTCGAGCGTGCTGATGGTGTCGCCCACGGTCTGGCCGTCGAGGTCCTCGGCGGCCAGACCGTGCGAGGGGGTGATCGCCGCGACGACGAAGCCGGTGGCGAGGGAGGCGATGGCGAGCATGCTGCGCTTCTTCATGCGGGGATCAACGGCGTCAACGGGTACGGGGTCACGCGTCACCCGGTAATCCGCGCGCGTGATCGGCCGGCCTGCGGCGAGAATGCCGGGGTCGACGACGGTTCAGAGGAGCTTCGCCATGATCGGCCCGCAGCATGCCCACGCCAGTCTGGACGGTCTCGTGACGGGCGACGCCTTCGGCGACAGCTGGTTCACCCGCTCCGACGAGCCCGCCGAGGAGCTGTGGGCGGCGCGGGAGCCGCGTCCCGCGCCGTGGCCGTGGACGGACGACTCGGCGATGGCCTTCGTCCTGTTCGCCCACCTCACGGAGCACGGAGAGGTCCGGCCGGGCGACCTGGCCCGGGAGTTCGCCGCCGAGTACCGCCGCGACCCGGGCCGCAAGTACGGCCCGTCCATGCACCGGGTGCTGCGGCACATCGGCGAGGGCGAGGACTGGCGGGCGGTGACGACGGGACAGTTCGGCGGACAGGGTTCGTACGGCAACGGCGCCGCGATGCGGGTCGCGCCGCTGGGAGCCTGGTTCCGGGACGACCTCTCGGCGGCCCGCGAGCAGGCGCGGCTGTCCGCGCTGGCCACCCATGCCCACCCGGAGGCGGTCGCGGGCGCGGTGGCCGTGGCGGTCGCCGCCGCGCTGGCGGCGGCGGGCGCGGGCCGGGGTGCCCCTGCGCGGGCCGCGTTCCTGCGGGAGGTCGCCTCGTCCCTGCCGGACAGCGACGTCCGCTCCGGGCTGCTGGTGGCCGCGAGCCTCCCCGAGCGTGCCTCGGTGCGCCACGCGGCGGCCGTGCTGGGTTCGGGGACTCTGATCTCGGCTCCGGACACGGTGCCGTTCGCCCTCTGGTCCGCCGCGGGGCACCTCGACGATCTGCCCGAGGCTCTGTGGCAGACCGTGGGCGGGTGGGGCGACCGCGACACGACCTGCGCCATCGTCGGCGGCGTCGTCGCGTCCCGGACCGGCACGGACGACATCCCCGCCCCCTGGCGCCGGGCCCGCGAGGACATCCCCACCTGGACCGGCTGGGAGGCCGTCACGGCAGCCCGCCGGACCACCGACTGACCGCCGCCCCGCACCCACACCCACACCTCGGTGCCGGAACGGTCCTCCGAGCGGGCGGCCCCGCGTCAGACGCCCGCTGCCGTGGCTCCCGCCCCGGCCCCCGTCCTCCTCGCCAGCGCTGCCGCGGCCGCGCCCACCAGTCCCGCGTCCGTGCCCATCTGCGCGGGCGTCACGGTCAGGCGCTGGACGAAGGAGAGGGTCGCGTAGTCGCGGAGCGCCCGGCGCAGGGGGGTGAAGAGCACCTCGCCCGCCTTGCCGACGCCCCCGCCGATCACGGCGATGTCGATCTCGACGAGGGTCGCCGTGGCCGCGATCCCGGCGGCCAGGGCCTGGGCGGCCCGTTCGAAGGAGGCCACGGCGACCGGGTCGCCCGCGCGGGCGGCGGCGGCCACCGCGGCCGCGGAGGTGTCGCCGTCGGGGCCGGGCAGCCAGCCGTTCTCCACGGCCCGACGGGCGATGTGGGGACCGCTGGCGATGCGTTCCACGCAGCCGCGACCGCCGCACGGACACGGGTCACCGTCGAGTTCGACGCTGATGTGGCCGATGTGTCCGGCGTTGCCGGTGGGGCCCGGGTGCAGCCGGCCGCCCAGGACCAGACCGCCGCCGACGCCGGTGGAGACCACCATGCACAGCGCGTTGTCGTGGCCACGGGCGGCGCCCTGCCAGTGTTCGGCCGCCGTGATCGCGACGCCGTCGCCGATGAGCTCGACCGGAAGGTTCCCGGTCGCCGCCCGGACCCGGTCGACCAGCGGATAGTCACGCCAGCCGGGCACGTTCACCGGGCTGACCGTGCCCGCCGAGGCGTCCACGGGGCCCGCGCTGCCGATGCCTACGGCGTGCACCCGTCCCCACAGCGGTGACGCGGTCAGCTCCGCCAGCGCCTCCTCGACGGCCCGCATGACGGTGTCGCCCTGCTCCCGTGCGGGCGTGGGGCGCTGCGCGCGGGCCAGGATCGTGCCGTCGCCGTCCACCAGCGCTCCGGCGATCTTGGTGCCGCCGATGTCGAGCGCGGCCACTAGGTCGGTGTGCATCAGTCTGGGTTCTCCCGGTCCACCAAGGAAAAGAGCTGGCCGGTCCAGCGGTCGGAGGACGCGGGCCGGAGATTGCGGTGGACAGTGTCTCCCGCATCTGACAACGTTGTCCAGGCTCTATGCTCGACGCCACATCCTCATACAACCCTGGGGCCCACGCACCCCCCGTGCGCGACATTGCGCGGACGGCGTGCATGGCCGACCTCCCGTGGACGACAGGACAGGACACAGCATCGTGCCCGAGACGCAGCGCCGGCCCGAGAGCCGTTACGGCAACCGTCCCACCATGAAGGACGTCGCCGCGCGTGCCGGAGTCGGCCTCAAGACGGTCTCGCGCGTGGTGAACGGCGAGCCGGGGGTCACACCCGAGACGGAACGCCGGGTCCAGGAGGCCATCGACGCGCTCGGCTTCCGCCGCAACGACAGCGCCCGCGTGCTGCGCAAGGGGAGCACGGCCAGCATAGGTCTGGTTCTGGAGGACCTCGCCGACCCGTTCTACGGACCGCTCAGCCGCGCGGTGGAGGAGATCGCCCGGGCCCACGGCGCGCTGCTCATCAACGGCTCCAGCGCCGAGGACCCGGACCGGGAGCAGGAACTGGCGCTGGCCCTGTGCGCACGCCGGGTGGACGGCCTGGTGGTGATCCCGGCCGGTGACGACCACCGGTATCTGGAGCCCGAGATCAAGGCGGGTGTCGCCACGGTGTTCGTCGACCGGCCGGCCGGGCAGATCGACGCCGACTGCGTCCTGTCGGACAATTTCGGCGGCGCCCATGAGGGCGTGACCCATCTCGTGGCGCACGGGCACCGCCGGATCGGATTCATCGGCGACATGCCCCGTATCCACACCGCCGCCGAGCGTCTGCGTGGTTACCGCACGGCGATGGAGGACGCGGGCATACCGGTCGAGGACGCCTGGATGTCGCTGGGCGCCACCGATCCCCTGCGGGTGCGGCGTGCGGCCGAGGAGATGCTGTCCGGGCCCGCACCGGTCACGGCGATCTTCTCCGGCAACAACCGGGTGACGGTCACGGTGATCCGGGTGCTCGCCGAGCGGACCCGCCGGGTCGCCCTGGTGGCCTTCGACGACCTGGAGCTCGCCGACCTGCTGCAGCCGGGGGTCACCGTGATCGCCCAGGACGCGGCCACGCTCGGCCGTACCGCCGCCGAGCGCCTGTTCGGGCAGCTGGACGGCACCCTGATCACACCCGAACGCATCGAACTGCCGACCCGGCTCGTCAGGCGCGGCTCGGGCGAGCTGCCGCCGGCCGACTGAGGCACCCGTGGACGCCCGTCACGAGCACCGCACGCTTCAGGCGCTGGGCCTGGCCGACGCGCCGCGCGACCACCCGCTGAGCTATCCCGGTGCCTGGCCCGCACGGTCCGGACTGCTCGACGGGGACGAACTGCTGCCGCTGGACCGGCTGACGCATCCCGGCCGCACGCCGGTCGTGGCCGTCGGCTCCAATGCCAGCCCGGCCCAACTACGGCACAAGATGGCCGAGTTCGGGGTCTCCTCGCCCATCCCAATGGTGCGGGCCCGGGTGACGGGCATCGACATCGGCGTCTCGGCGCATGTCAGCCGTGCCGGGTACGTGTCCGCGTCCCCCGTCCACGCCCCCGCCGTCACAAGGGAGTTGTTCGTCATCTGGCTGGACGCGGAACAACTGGCGCTGGTGGACGCGACGGAGCCGAACTACGACCGGGTCCTGCTGCCCACGCCGGGCTTCCGGGTGGCGCTGGAGAACGGGGAGCCCCTCCTTGATGCGTTCGCGTACGTGAATCATCATGGAGTGCTGCACAACGGCGACGGCATCCCGCGCCGCCACCCCGGGCAGCGCGCCCTGATCACCGAACTCCTGCTGTCCTCGCCGCCGTTGCGACTGCTTTTCGGAGAGACCCCGGAGGAGTTCTGCGCCCGCGCCCGGGCCGACGCGCGGCGGTGCGAGCAAGGCACCCGACTGTTCGCGGAAGAGAAGCTGGTGACCGCGTCCGGCCTGGAACACCTGCACGTCGGTTAAGGTGATCGAACGGCGTCGCGTGTCGGTCACCGGCCGGGTGAGGCATGGAGGTGCCCGTGAGTTTGCCTTACGGAGGCATTCCACACATGTCAGTCGAGTTGAACCACACCATCATCCACTCCCGCGACAACCGGGAGTCCGCCGAGTTCCTCGCCCACATCCTGGGACTCGAAGTCGGGGCCGAGTGGGGTCCGTTCGTCCCGGTGGCCACCAGCAACGGGGTCACCCTGGACTTCGCCGCCGTCCCGGCGGAGTCGATCGTCACGCAGCACTACGCGTTCCTCGTCTCGGACGAGGAGTTCGACGCGGCCTTCGACCGGATCGAGCGGGCGGGGATCACGTACTTCGCCGATCCGCACGGCAGGCGACCGGGCGAGATCAACCATCACCACGGCGGCCGGGGCGTGTACTTCATGGATCCCGCCGGGCACGGCATGGAGATCATCACGCGCCCGTACGCGATCCCTCAGCAGTAGTGTCCCGCAGCGGTGGTCACCGCTGAGCGGAGTCCGGTGGGGCAGGGCCGCACGGTACCGACAAGCGGTGCCGGTCCTCGGCGAGGACGCTCCGCCCCCGCGCCCGGCGCCTCCTCGGGAGAGGAGGCGGGCATCGGGCGCGGTGCCGGGGAAGCGGGGAAGCCGGGGACCGGCCCGCCGCAGGGGCGCCCCCGCGACCGCCCCGCCTCGGGCGCTACTGCGCGGAGACCGTCAGATCGCCTCGCCGAGGCGCCGCGAAGCCCTCCAGGGCCGCCCGGGTGAGTCCGGCCGTGCCGGTCACCTCGGCGAGGTCGAGAGCGCCGCAGTCCAGACCGCGCAGCAGGTAGCCGCTGAGAGCCTTGGCGGTCGCGGGCTCGTCCATCACGTCGCCGCCGGCCCGGTCGGCGTACCGCGCGAGCCGCTCGGCGGCCTGGGCGAAGCCCTCCCGGTAGAAGGCGAAGACGGCCGCGTAGCGGGTGGGAATGTGGCCGGGGTGCATGTCCCAGCCCTGGTAGTAGGCGCGGGACAGGGCGCGCCGGGTCAGGCCGTAGTGCAGGCGCCAGGCCTCGTGGACCCGCTCGGTCGGGCCGACCGGCAGGATGTTGGTGGAGCCGTCCGAGACACGTACCCCGGTGCCGGCCGCCGCGACCTGCATGATCGCCTTGGCATGGTCGGCGACGGGGTGGTCGGCGGCCTGATAGGCGGCGGAGACGCCGAGGCAGGCGCTGTAGTCGAAGGTGCCGTAGTGGAGGCCGGTGGCCCGGCCGCGGGCCGCCTGGATCATGCGGGCGACCGTCGCGGTGCCGTCCGTGGCGAGGATGGCCTGGCTGGTCTCGATCTGGATCTCGAAACCGAGCCGTCCGGCGTCGAGCCCACGCGCCCTCTCGAAGGCCTCCAGGAGCCGGACCATCGCGGTGACCTGCTCCGGATACGTCACCTTCGGGAGGGTCAGGACCAGGCCGTCGGGGAGACCGCCGTTCTCCATCAGGCCGGTGAGGAAGATGTCGAGGGTACGGATGCCCCGGTCGCGTACCGCGGCCTCCATGCACTTCATGCGGATGCCCATGTACGGGGCCGCGGTGCCCTTCGCGCCCG
The DNA here is from genome assembly GCF_042737375.1 of Streptomyces sp. NPDC060000. Lineage (NCBI taxonomy): Bacteria > Bacillati > Actinomycetota > Actinomycetes > Kitasatosporales > Streptomycetaceae > Streptomyces > Streptomyces sp. NPDC060000. Next base: position 150,243 of record NZ_JBHWUU010000005.1, on the reverse strand, counting down.
CCTCCGCGATCAGCCGGGCCGCCCGGGCGGCCGTCTCGTCCTCCTCGGCGTCGGGACGGGGGCCGTAGCCGTCCTCGAAGTCGACGCGCAGGTCCTCGATGGGCTCACGCTCCAGTTTGGCCCGCACGCGCGCGTACACGGGCTCGGCCAGGTCGTCGGAGAGGCCGAGGCAGGCGGCGAAGGAAGCGGCGTCGGGGGCGTGCTCGTCGAGGGCGGCGAGGGCCCTGTCGCCCCAGGAGCGGATCGTGTCGGCGTCGAAGGCGTCGCCGGGGACGTAGACGGTGTGGACGGGCTGGCGGGTGCCGGGGTCGCCGGGGTAGCGGCGGTCCAGTTCGGCGTCGACGGGGGCGAGGGAGGCGCTGATCTTCTCGCTGACGGTGCCCGCGAGGCTCGTCGCGACGGTCTCCTGTTGGCCCTGGCCCATTCCACATCCTCCAGTTTTCCGCTGTACGGAATCAATACTCCGTACAGCGAAGTTATCTGTGCGGATTCCGACTGGTCAACACCCTGCCCAGGGCGTGGCCCCTCCCGTACCGCTCCGCACCCGGGCCCTCTTCCGTACCGGGGGCTCACACCTTCATCCTGGCTCACGAGACAAAGGGGAGCACATGACGGGCAGCAGTGGGCCGACCCGCCGGGCGGGGCTGAGAACCGTGGTGGCCGCCGTGGCAGCCGTCCCCCTGCTCGGCATGGTGCGGGCCTCGGCCGCACAGCACGAGAGCCGGCCGCGCGGAACACTCCGGCCGGCCCCCGTGACCCCGCTGGAGGTCATGACGTTCAACCTGCGCTTCGCATCCGCCGAGGAGCCCAACAGCTGGGCGGACCGCCGCCCGGTGATGCGCGCGCTGCTGCGCCGGGCGGCCCCGCACGTCATCGGCACCCAGGAGGGCCGGCCGCAGCAGCTGCGGGACATCGAGGCCGACCTCGGGCCGCACTACGAGTGGATCGGGACCAGCCGTGGCGTGGGCGACGACGAGGCGATGGCCGTCTTCTACGACACGCGCCGGCTCGCCCCGGCCGGGCACGCGCACTTCTGGCTCTCCGACACCCCCGAGGTGCGTGGCTCCAACACCTGGGGCGGAGCCCACCCCCGCATGGTCACCTGGGTCCGCTTCCGTGATCTGCGGGCGGCGGGGCGGCAGTTCTACGTCCTCAACACCCATCTCGACAACGCGAGCCAGTACGCGCGCATGCGGTCCGCCTCACTGATCGCGGCGCGGATCGCCCGGCTGGACCCCGCGCTGCCCCTGCTGCTGACCGGTGACTTCAACGCCGTCGCACACGTCAATCCGGTCTACGACACGCTGCTGGCCGCCGGCCTGGTCGACACCTGGGACACGGCACGCGCGCGTGGCGGGGCGTATGCCACCTTCCACGGGTACCGGCCGCTGATACCGGGCGGGGACCGCATCGACTGGATCCTGGCGACACCCGGTTTCGAGGTCCACCGCGAGTGGACCGACCCCTTCACCGTGAACGGCCAGTACCCGAGCGATCATCTGCCGGTACGGGCGTCCTTGGGCCCGAAATGAGCCGAGGCCCCCGTGACCGAGCGGTCATGGGGGCCTCGGACAGTCCTGCGACCGCCGGGTGATCAGCCCTTGCGGGTGTTGATCTCCTCGGTGAGCTGCGGCACGACGTCGAAGAGGTCGCCGACGACGCCGTAGTCGACGAGGTCGAAGATCGGGGCCTCGGCGTCCTTGTTGACGGCCACGATGGTCTTCGAGGTCTGCATACCGGCGCGGTGCTGGATGGCGCCGGAGATGCCGTTGGCGATGTAGAGCTGCGGCGAGACGGACTTGCCGGTCTGTCCGACCTGGTTGGTGTGCGGGTACCAGCCGGCGTCGACGGCCGCGCGGGAGGCGCCGACGGCCGCGCCGAGGGAGTCGGCGAGGGACTCGATGAGTCCGAAGTTCTCGGCGCCGTTGACGCCGCGGCCGCCGGAGACCACGATCGCGGCCTCGGTCAGCTCGGGGCGGCCGGTCGACTCACGCGGCGTGCGGCCGGTGACCTTGGTACCGGTCGCCTGCGCGGAGAAGGTCACCGCGAGGGACTCGACGGCACCGGCGGCCGGGGCGGCCTCGACGGCGGCCGAGTTCGGCTTCACGGTGACGACCGGGATGCCCTTGGAGACGCGGGACTTGGTGGTGAAGGACGCGGCGAACACCGACTGGGTGGCCACCGGGCCCTCGTCGCCGGCCTCGAGGTCGACGGCGTCGGTGATGATGCCGGAGCCGATGCGCAGCGCGAGGCGGGCGGCGATCTCCTTGCCCTCGGCGGAGGACGGGACCAGCACGGCGGCCGGCGACACGGCGGCGACGGCGGCCTGAAGGGCGTCGACCTTCGGTACGACCAGGTAGTCGGCGTACTCGGACGCGTCGTGGGTCAGCACCTTGACGGCGCCGTGCTCGGCCAGCGCGGCGGCGGTGTTCTCGGCGCCCGCGCCGAGGGCCACGGCGACCGGCTCGCCGATGCGGCGGGCCAGGGTCAGCAGCTCGAGGGTGGGCTTGCGGACGGCACCGTCCACGTGGTCGACGTAGACGAGGACTTCAGCCATGGGATTGCTCTCCTGCGAAACGAAGTTGAGGGGCGGTCGGCGAAGGGCCTTTAGATGAACTTCTGGCCCGCGAGGAACTCGGCGAGCTGCTTGCCGCCCTCGCCCTCGTCCTTGACGATCGTGCCCGCGGTGCGGGCGGGACGCTGGGTGGCGCTGTCGACCGCGGTCCAGGCACCCTCGAGGCCGACCTCCTCGGCCTCCAGGTCCAGGTCCGACAGGTCCCAGGACTGAACCGGCTTCTTCTTGGCCGCCATGATGCCCTTGAACGAGGGGTAACGCGCCTCGCCCGACTGGTCGGTGACCGACACGACGGCCGGCAGGGAGGCCTCGAGCTGCTCGGAGGCGGCGTCGCCGTCCCGGCGGCCCTTGACGGTGCCGTCCTCGACGGAGACCTCGGAGAGCAGGGTGACCTGCGGGACGCCCAGGCGCTCGGCCAGCAGGGCCGGGACGACGCCCATGGTGCCGTCGGTGGAGGCCAGACCGGAGATGACCAGGTCGTAGCCGGCCTTCTCGATCGCCTTGGCCAGCACGAGAGAGGTGCCGATGGCGTCGGTACCGTGCAGGTCGTCGTCCTCGACGTGGATCGCCTTGTCGGCGCCCATGGAGAGGGCCTTGCGGAGCGCGTCCTTGGCGTCCTCGGGGCCCACCGTCAGGACGGTGATCTCCACGTCGTCGTCGGAGTTCTCGGAGATCTGCAGCGCCTGCTCGACCGCGTACTCGTCGAGCTCGGAGAGCAGACCGTCCACGTCGTCCCGGTCGACGGTCAGGTCATCGGCGAAGTGCCGGTCGCCAGTGGCGTCGGGCACGTACTTCACAGTGACAACGATCCTCAAGCTCACGCCGGCTCTCCTACTGCATCGTCAGTTCTCGGCTGCCTTCTTCCAGGCAGCATAGGCGCCACAAGCGGCCGATCCCGGTACGGGGCGGCCCGCGCTCCGACCGAAATATTACTCGCCAGTACACCCAGTTCGTTCCCGCTGAGCAAGCGCTTTGAACTGTGACCTTTGCAACGCAGCGTAATCGGAATCCGACGACTTCGCGGGAGCGCCGGGGGTGATCAATCCCGCAGAGCGGTGAACCGCCCCTGGTGGTAGAGCAAGGGGCGGCCCACACCCTCCGGGTCGCCCAGGACCACCTCGGCCAGCACGATGCGGTGGTCCCCCGCCGGCACGCGCGTGACGACACGGCACACCAGCCACGCGAGCACCTCGTCGAGGACGGGAACGCCCTGCGGACCCTCGCGCCACGCGGTCGGCGCCCCGAAGCGGTCCGCCCCGCTCCTCGCGAAGGTGGCGGCCAGCGCCTGCTGGTGCTCGCCGAGTATGTGGACGCCCACGTGCGTGGCCCGGGACAGCGCCGGCCAGCTGGAGGCGCCGGTCCCGATACCGAAGGAGAGCATCGGGGGTTCCGCGGAGACGGAGCTGAGCGAGGTGGCGGTGAAGCCGACCGGGCCGCTCTCGCCGGGGGCGGTGATCACGGCGACCCCCGCGGCATGCCGCCGGAAGACTGAGCGCAGAAGATCGGGAGAGGCCAGGTGCGGGGAGCCGAGGCCGGGCGTGGCCGTCATGGAGTGGTCCTTCTGCGAGAGGTGGTGAGCTGGGCCGTGGGTGCTCAACGGACCGGACAGCGCGCGCTCGCGGTACGGACCAGGTCGACGTGGACCCGGCCGTGGAGCAGGAGTTCCTCAGGCATACGGTCAGGCTGACGATGGTCGGTGCGCACAGTCAAGTACGTCCCGGCATCCGGGAGACGCCTCACCGCCCCCCGACGGCGGATCACACAGCCTCCCCCAGGGCGGCGATGACGTCCGCCTTGCGGGGCTGGCCGGTGGCGCGCCGGACGATGTGACCGTCGGCGTCGAGCACCAGGACGGTCGGGGTCTTGAGGATGTCGAGGTCGCGGACGAGGTCCAGGCGCGCCTCGGCGTCGATCTCGATGTGGGTGACCCCGGGGACCACGCCGGCCACCTCGCCGAGGACCCGGCGGGTCGCCCGGCAGGGCGCGCAGAAGGCGCTGGAGAACTGCACGAGCGTGGCCCGTTCACCGAGTTCGCCGCCGAGCCGGTCCGCTCCGAGCCGTTTGCCGTCGTCACGCCCGCGCACCCGCACCCTCCCGCTCCGCCGTCGTTGCAGCACTCCGTAGGCGCTCGCCGCCGCGAGCACCACCACGCACACCACCAGTCCGGTCATCAGAGCCTCCAGCGTTCACGAGACTGCAAAGATTCCCGCCCCAGGAATGCTTTCCGTTGCGGAATGCTTGATTCATGGACATTGATGCGAGGGGCCCGCGCTTCGGAGCCGCCGTGACGACCGTGGTGCTCGCGGTCGTGCTGATCACCGGCAGCGCCTGGCTGCTGGCGTGGCAGACCCTGGCGTTCGCGCTCGGCGCGGCGGGCGGAGTCGGGCGGTCGCCGTACGGCTGGGTGTTCCGCAGGGCCGTGCGGCCGCGGATCGGGCCGCCGACCGAGTTCGAGGCGCCGGAGCCGCCGCGGTTCGCACAGGCGGTGGGCCTGCTGTTCGCGGGTGTCGGCCTCGTCGGGCTGACGCTCGGTCCCGGCTGGCTCGGCCTCGCGGCGACCGGGGCGGCACTGGCGGCCGCCTTCCTCAATGCTGCTTTCGGGTACTGCCTCGGATGCGAGATGTACCTGCTCGTACGCCGGGTCGCGGTACGGGCGGAGTAAAGGCGGCGTAAAAGCCCGAGGTGGATCAAGGGGGTTGAAGTGACGAGGATCTCGCCGTTCCCGGGCACCAGGGCTGGCTCCCCGGCCGTTCTTCGGGCACGATCTGCGAGATGCCGTAAACCTACGGCTGCGTAACTTTGCCGCCGGGAGGCATCCCCGGCAAAGAGAAGGAAGGGTTCGCCACGCCCATGGCAGAGCTTGTCTACCGCCCCGTCGTCGGCCTCGCACAGACCTTGTTCAAGGCCTGGGATCTCAAGATCGACTGCAAGGGGTCGGAGAACATCCCGCGCTCGGGTGGTGCCGTGCTGGTGAGCAATCACATCAGCTACCTCGACTTCATCTTCGACGGTCTGGCAGCGCTCCCGCAGAAACGTCTCGTTCGTTTCATGGCGAAGGAGTCCGTCTTCCGCCACCGGATCTCGGGTCCGCTGATGCGCGGCATGAAGCACATCCCGGTGGACCGCAACCAGGGCGAGACGGCCTACGCGCACGCACTCGAGTCGCTGCGCTCGGGCGAGATCATCGGGGTCTTCCCCGAGGCCACGATCTCGCAGTCGTTCACGCTCAAGAGTTTCAAGTCGGGCGCGGCCCGGATGGCCCAGGAGGCCGGCGTCCCGCTGATCCCGGTGGCCCTGTGGGGCACACAGCGGCTGTGGACCAAGGGTCACCCGCGCAACTTCAAGCGCAGCCACACCCCGGTCACCATTCGCGTCGGCGAGGCCATGGAGGCCTCCCGCGACAAGTACGCCGGAGCGATCACCCGGCAGCTGCGCGAGCGCGTCCAGGAGCTGCTGGAGGCCGCTCAGCGCGCCTACCCCGTCCGCCCGAAGGACGCGAACGACACCTGGTGGATGCCGGCCCACCTGGGCGGCACGGCTCCCACGCCGGAGCAGGTCCGCGAGGCCGAGGCGCGCTGACGCGGGTCCGCCCGCCTCGAAGCCCCCGCAGTCGTCCCCGGCCGGTTCGCCTGCCGGGGCCCGTTGCCGCGTCCCCGCGCGAGCGGCGGCGGCCGGCTCCCGGCCGTAGCGGAAGCGCGGCGCACGACCCCCGACGCGCTGCCGCCGTTGCGCGTCGCGCCACTGGTGATCGCGCCGCTGGCCGGGGCCTTGGAGAACCGCCCGGCTCGGGCGGAACGCCCCGCCCCGGCTCCCCGGTCGCACCGGCGCCGGCCTCTCGGCCCTCTCCTCCGATCAGGCCCGCCGGGGTGGTCGGCGACCGCGACAGGCCGGGGTGCTCACAGTGCGGTGGGGAGGATCTTCCACAGATGCGGCCGGTCGGGGGCGGTACGCAGCGCGCCGAGGACGGCCGGGTGCGGTGCGGCGTAGAGGCCGGGGTAGTCCAGCTCGCCCGCCCCGGGGTCGGGGAGGAAGGCCAGTTGCTCGCCGTCCAGGGAGAACCGCGCGTCCACGCCCGGCTTGTTGCCGCGTGGATCCTGGCGGTGCCAGGCCCCGTTGAAGCGCACGGCGACGAGTCCGTGCACGACGTGACCGTCACCGCCGTCGTGTGCGAACCGCTGGTAGCACAGCGCGGTCGGGATGTCCTCGGCCCGCAGCAGCGCGGTCAGCGCGTGCGCCTTGGCGTGACAGATGCCCGTCCCCTGCGCCAGTACGTCCGAGGCGCGCCAGGTCACGCGCGGGTCGCCGGCGTCCTGCGAGTGGGAAACGGTGTCGCGGACGAAGTCGAAGGCGAGACGTGCATAGGCATACGAGTCTTCCGCTTCTTTCGCAAGGCGCGCGGCCGTCTCCCGCACCAGCGGATGGTGATGGTCGATGACCTCGTCAGCGGCCAGATAGGCGGAAAGGTCGGGATTCTCCTGGATAAGCTCCATGGCTGGAGAGCATAGGAAAGCGATCACCCATGAGTCAATGACTTTTCAGGTGATCGCATACCTATGCATCAGGCCATGTGTCGGCGATGCCGTACGGCGACGCTGTCGGCGCTACCGGGCCATCTCCTCCTTGACCGCGGCGACGAACGTGTCCACGTCCTCCTCGGTCGTGTCGAACGCGCACATCCAGCGCACGACGCCCGCCGCCTCGTCCCAGAAGTAGAACCGGAACTTCTTCTGGAGGCGCTCGCTCACGTCGTGCGGGAGCCGCGCGAACACGCCGTTGACCTGCACGGGGTACAGGATCTCCACGCCGTGCACGGCCCGCACGCCCTCCGCGAGCCGCTGGGCCATCTCGTTGGCGTGGCGGGCGTTGCGCAGCCACAGGTCCCTGGCGAGCAGGGCCTCCAACTGCACGGACACGAAGCGCATCTTGGAGGCGAGCTGCATGGACAGCTTGCGCAGGTGCTTCATGTGCCGGACGGCGTCCTGGTTGACCACGACTACCGCCTCGCCGAACAGCGCGCCGTTCTTCGTCCCGCCGAGCGAGAGGATGTCGACGCCGGCCGCGTTGGTGAACGTCCGCATCGGGACGTCCAGCGAGGCCGCCGCGTTGGCTATCCGGGAGCCGTCCAGGTGCACCTTCATGCCGTGCGCGTGGGCGTGGTCGCAGATCGCGCGGATCTCGTCGGGCGTGTAGAGCGTGCCGAGTTCCGTGCTCTGGGTGATCGAGACGACCTGCGGCATCGCGCGGTGCTCGTCCTCCCACCCCCAGGCCTGCCGGTCGATCAGCTCAGGTGTGAGCTTGCCGTCGGGTGTCGCGACGGTGAGCAGCTTCAGGCCGCCCATCCGCTCGGGCGCGCCGCCCTCGTCGACGTTGATGTGGGCGCTCTCGGCGCAGATCACCGCACCCCAGCGGTCGGTGACCGCCTGGAGCGCGACGACGTTGGCGCCGGTGCCGTTGAAGACCGGGAAGGCCTCCGCCGTGGCGCCGAAGTGGCTGCGGACCACCGTCTGGAGGTGCTCGGTGTAGTCGTCCTCGCCGTATGCCACCTGGTGGCCGCCGTTGGCCAGGGCCAGGGCGGCCATCACCTCCGGGTGGGCCCCGGCGTAGTTGTCGCTGGCGAAACCGCGGATCTCCGGGTCGTGATGGCGTCGCGCGTCGGTCTTCGAAGGGTTCACGGCGTCTCGGTAAGCCACAGACGCTGTCCGTTCACTTCGGTGGCGGGCTTCTCCCAGACCCCGGCGATGGCCTCGGCCAGGTCCTTGACGTCCGTGAAGCCCGCGAACTTCGCGTTGGGGCGGTCGGCGCGCATCGCCTCGTGCACCAGCGCCTTCACCACCAGGATCGCTGCCGCGGAGGTCGGTCCCCCGGCGCCCCCTGCCTTGCGGAAGGCGTCGGCGAGCGCGAGGGTCCAGGCCTCGGCGGCGGCCTTGGCGGCGGCGTACGCGGCGTTGCCCGCGGTGGGCTTCGAGGCGCCGGAGGCGCTGATCAGCACATACCGGCCGCGCTCGCTGCGCTGGAGTCCCTCGAAGAAGGCGAGCGAGGTGTGCTGCACGGTCTTGATGAGCAGCAGCTCCAGGAAGTCCCAGTCGTCCAGGCTGGTCTTGATGAACGTCTCGCTCCCCCGCCAGCCGCCGACGAGGTGGACCACTCCGTCGATCCGGCCGAACTCCTTCTCGACGCGGAGCGCCCAGTCCCGGGTCGAGTCCAGGTCGAGCAGGTCGACCGGTTCGCCGGTGACGGTGGCGCCCCCGGCCCCGTAGCGGGCCGCGTCGACGGCCTCCGCCAGGCGCTCGGGGTCGTTGTCCGCGCCGACGACGGTCGCGCCCGCCTCGGCGAGCCTGAGCAGCGCCGCCCGGCCGGCCGGCCCGCCCGCACCGGCCACCGCGATCACCGCACCGCTGAGAGCCCCGTTCCCCATGGTCTTCGCCTCCTGAGCAGTGTTCTCGGTACGCAGGTCGCTCACGCGGCGATCCGCTCGGCGCTGTCCGCCGTGATGCCCTTGGTCGAGGCGATCACGTTCTTCAGCTTCTTGGACAGTGCCTCATAGAACATGCTCAGCGGAAACTCGTCCGGAAGCACGTCGTCCACGAGCCTGCGGGGTGGCTGGGTCAGGTCGAGGGCGTCGGGGCCCTTGGCCCACTTGGAACCCGGGTGCGGCGCGAGGTACGTGGAGACCAGCTCGTAGCCGGCGAACCAGTGGACGAGCTTCGGTCGGTCGATGCCGTCCCGGTAGAGTCGCTCGATGTCGGCGCACAGCTCGTTGGTGACCTGCGGGGCCCGCTGCCAGTCGATGTGCAGCTTGTTGTCGGTCCAGCGGACGACGTCGTGCTTGTGCAGGTAGGCGAAGAGCAACTGGCCGCCGAGACCGTCGTAGTTGCGCACGCGCTCGCCGGTGACGGGGAAGCGGAACATGCGGTCGAAGAGGACCGCGTACTGCACGTCACGGGCCTGCGGGACGCCGTCGGCCTCCAGCTTCACGGCCTCCTTGAAGGCGGTGAGGTCGCAGCGCAGCTCCTCCAGGCCGTACATCCAGAACGGCTGGCGCTGCTTGATCATAAAGGGGTCGAAGGGCAGATCGCCGTGGCTGTGGGTGCGGTCGTGGACCATGTCCCACAGGACGAAGGCCTCCTCGCAGCGCTTCTGGTCGTGGACCATCGCGGCGATGTCCTCGGGCAGCGAGAGGCCCAGGATGTCGACGGCGGCGTCGGTCACGCGGCGGAAGCGGGCGGCCTCACGGTCGCAGAAGATGCCACCCCAGGAGAAACGTTCCGGCGCCTCGCGGACGGCGATGGTCTCCGGGAAGAGGACGGCGGAGTTGGTGTCGTATCCGGCCGTGAAGTCCTCGAAGGTGATGCCGCAGAACAGCGGGTTGTCGTAGCGGGTGCGCTCCAGCTCGGCCAGCCACTCCGGCCAGACCATGCGCAGCACGACGGCTTCCAGGTTGCGGTCCGGGTTGCCGTTCTGCGTGTACATCGGGAAGACGACCAGGTGCGTCAGCCCGTCGCGACGGTTGGCGGCGGGCTGGAAGGCCAGCAGCGAGTCGAGGAAGTCGGGCACCTCGAAACCGCCGTCGGCCCAGACCCGCAGGTCCTTGGCCAGCGCACGGTGGTAGTCGGCGTCGTGCGGGAGCAGCGGGGACAGCTCCTCGACGGCCTCGATCACACGCAGGACGGCCTGCTCGGCGTCCGTGCGCCCGGGTGCGCTCTCGGCCGCGAAGTCGATCGATCCGTCCTTCGACTGCCAGGGCCGGATCCGCTCCACGGCATCCTTGAGCACGCGCCACGCCGGGTGCTCCACCACCCTGGTCGCCGGAGGAACCTGCTCCTCCGTAGCTGCCTGCACAAGAATTTCCGTCATGTCCCATCCTTCGCTGGAGAAACTCGCGTCAGGACACCGTATGCATATGACCATTCCTCCAGCAAGTAGATCTTCGGGAAATTATCCTGCGCCCTCGCTTCTTCACCGCACTTTTTCCTGTCGGACACCGGAGGAGCGACGACTTCCGCTACAGCCTGTCCGACGGGTCGAATCTCCGGGCTGGGCGGGTAGAGGAACCCTCGGTGCACGCGCATGTCCTTGTCGGCCCGGGGCCACTAGGCTGCGTGCTCCTCCGGCCCAGCCGTCGACGGAAGCGAGTCGTGTCTTGAACTTCCTCACCATCGGTCACCGCGGAGTCATGGGTGTCGAGCCCGAGAACACCCTGCGTTCCTTCGTCGCCGCGGAGCACGCCGGCCTGGACGTCGTCGAACTCGATCTGCACCTGAGCAAGGACGGTGCTCTGGTGGTCATGCACGACCCCGATGTCGACCGGACGACCGACGGGACCGGGCCCATCGCCGACCGGACGCGCGCCGAGCTGCGCACCCTCGACGCGGGACGCGGGGAGCGTGTCCCGTTGTTCGAGGAGGTCCTGGACGCCGTGCGGCTCCCGCTCCAGGCCGAGATCAAGGACGTGCAGGCGGCACGGGCGCTGGCCGAGGTGATGCACGCGCGGGACCTGCTGGACCGCGTGGAGGTGTCCTCCTTCCACGACGAGGCCGTCGCCGAGATCGCCCGCCTGGTCCCCGGGGTGCGCACCGCGCTCATCGGCAGCCGCTACGGCCTCGACATCGTCGACCGCGCCGTGGAGGCCGGCGCGGCGACGGTCTGCCTCAATCTGCGCCGGCTCACCCTGGAGATCGTCGAGGAGGCCCGCAAGCGGGACCTGCGGATCATCGGCTGGGTGGTCAACACGCAGGACCAGCTGCGGCTCGTCCGCGCCCTGGAACTGGACGGCGCGACCACCGACTACCCCGAGATCAGGCGCACCGGCCGGTTCACGGCGTAGGACTTCACGGCGCAGGACTTCAACGGCGCAGGAGCGGTCCCGGCGGTCAGACGAGCTCCTTCACCAGCAGCTCGAACTCGAGGTCGTCGCGCTGCGGGATACCGAAGCGCTCGTCGCCGTAGGGGAACGGGGTCGTGCGACCGGTACGGCGGTAGCCGCGCCGCTCGTACCAGGCCATGAGGTCCTCGCGTACCGAGATCACGGTCATGTGCATCTCGGTGACGCCCCAGGTCTCGCGGGCCTGCCGCTCGGCCTCCGCCATGACCGTCTTGCCGAGGCCTGCGCCCTGGACCGCGGGGCTGACGGCGAACATGCCGAAGTAGGCGTGGCCGCCGCGGTGTTCGAGCTGGCAGCACGCGACGATCCGGCCGTCCCGCTCGACGGTGAGCAGTCGGCTGTCGGGCGCCTTGACGACCGCGAGCACGCCGTCGGGGTCGGTCCGCTGCCCGTGGAGGATGTCCGCCTCCGTCGTCCACCCGCTCCGGCTGGAATCCCCCCGGTAGGCCGACTCGATGAGGGCGACGAGTGCGTCCACGTCGGTGTCGGTGGCGTCGCGGAAGGTGAATGCGGTGGCGGCGGTGTCCATCTGGACGGTCTCCGGTCTCTGACACGGCTGGGGCACGAGAAGCCTAGACCCTGCGCCGGTAGGCTCCGGATGCATGGTGCACGTACTCAGCAGCAGGATCCTGCTCCGCCCGGCCGATCCCGAGCGCTCCCGCACCTTCTACGGTGAGCAGCTGGGCCTGGCCGTCTACCGCGAGTTCGGAACGGGGCCCGAGCGCGGGGTCGTCTACTTCCTCGGGGGCGGTTTCCTGGAGGTCTCGGGCCGCTCGGAGACACCGCCGGATCCCGCCGTACGGCTCTGGCTCCAGGTGGCGGACGTGGCGGCGGCGCACGACGAACTGCGTGCCGAGGGGGTCGCGGTCGTCCGGCCGCCGGTGCGGGAGCCCTGGGGACTGCTCGAGATGTGGATCGAGGATCCGGACGGCACACCGATCGTCCTGGTCGAGGTACCGGCGGACCATCCGATCCGGTACCGCCCCGGGATCTGAGTCCGCCGGAGCGTGGCGGGGCCATCGGGACTCGATCTCGGTCATCGGGCAGGGACATCAGGAAGCGACATCAGAGCAGGGACACAAGGGCAGGGACATAAGGGCAGGCCGGGACGGGTTTCGCGGGGCGGGCCGGGCGCCGGATGCCACCGGATGCCGTGGGGCGGGCCGAGGCATAACGTGCTGGAAGGGGTCCCTTTCGGAAGGAACGCCATGAAGCTCGAAGCGCCCGTGCCCGGCGGGCCCTGCTGGACCGAGCTGGGGACCAGTGACCTGGAGGCGGCGAAGCGGTTCTACGCGGAGCTGTTCGGCTGGCGCGCGGAGACGGACGCACGTCAGGAGGCGGGCGGCTACACGGTCGCGCACCTCGGCGACACGGCCGTCGCCGCGCTCAGTCCCCTGTACCAGGAGGCCCAGCCGTGCGCCTGGAACGTGTCGTTCGCGGTCACCGACGCGGATGTCAGCGCGCGGCTGCTCACGGAGGCCGGCGGCAAGGTGCTGGTCGGCCCGATGGACATCTTCGACGTGGGTCGTTTCGCGGTCGCCCTCGATCCGGGCGGCGCCGCGTTCCAGCTGTGGCAGGCGCGGGCGTTCCCGGGCGCCGGGCTCTTCAACGCGCCCGGCTCGCTCGGCTGGGTCGAGCTGCTGACCCGTGATGCCGTCCGGGCGGAGACCTTCTACACGACGGTCTTCGGCTGGACCGTGGGCTCCTCGGAGAACTACGTCCAATGGGGCGTCGGTGGCGCGGACTTCGGGGGCATGATCGCGATGGACGAGAAGTTCCCGCCCGAGGTGCCGCCGCACTGGCTGCCGTACTTCGCGGTGGCGGACGTGGACGCGTCCACGCGGACGGCGGTCGGCGCGGGCGGCACCGCGCTCATGGAACCGACCTCGGTGCCGGACGGTCCGCGGATCGCCGTACTGCGGGACCCGCAGGGCGCCGTGTTCGGCGTGTACCGGGCGGGAGACGAGGGGTGACCGTCGCTCACACCCGCAGCGCCCGCATCTGCCCCTCCAGCCGGCTCAGCAACTCACCCAGCAGATCCGCCAGTTCGCCCTGCCGGCCGTCGTCCAGGGCGGACAGTACCGCGCTCTCGTAGACGAGTTGCTCGGGCATGATGCCGTCGACGAGGTCACGCCCCGCGTCCGTGAGGCGGAGGTGGGCGACGCGGCGGTCCCGGGTGTCGACGCGACGTTCCACCAGGCCGCGCTCGGTGAGCTGCTTGAGACGCTTGGTGACGGCCGCCCCGGAGGAGAAGGTCTCGCGGGCCAGTTCGCCGGGGGTCAGCTCATGGCCGGTGCGGCGCAGCGCGCCGAGCAGGTCGAACTCGGAACGGCTCAGGCCGGCCCGGCGCAGGGGGGCGTCCTCGGCCTGCTGGAGGAGGGCGGCGCAGCGGTTGACGCGGCCGATGATCTCCATGGGGCCGGTGTCGAGGTCGGGCCGAACGGTCTGCCACTGCCTCACGACCGCGGCGACCGTGTCACTCCGCCCCGGGTCACCGACACCCGCCCTGTCGCCACTCGCCGACCCGGCGTCACTGTCCGGACCGGTGCCACTGACCGGACCGGGGTCACTGTCCGGCGCGGGGTCACTGCCCTGCGCGGGGTCACTGCCCTGCGCGGGGTCACTGCCCTGCGCGGGGTCACTGCCCTGCGCGGGGTCACTCGGCCCGGTGCCACTCGTAGGCCCGGCGGCGCGTCCGGCGGTGGCCCCGCCGACGGTTCTCGGGCGGTCGTCGGGGGTTTCGGGTTCGTCGGCCGAGGGCCGTCGCTCCCGTGGTGCGTCCTCGGTCGCCGAGGGTTCCCGCGCCCCGTCCGACCCGTTCGTCTCGTTCCCGGCCGCCGCCCGTCTCTGCGTCGCCGTCATCGCCGTACGTCCTCCGCTCCCGTGCTCGCCTCCCGGTCCAGGAGCAGCCCCTGGCGCCGTACCGTCGCCGCGAGCGTACGGTGTCCGGACTGTTCGGCCGACACGACCCGCTCCTCGGGCAGCGCCCGCTGCCACCACTCGCCGGACGCCGCGTCGGCGGTGTCCCGCAGGTCGACCAGAGCGGCGGCGAGGCCGCGGCGGGCGGACTCCAGGGCGCCGGGGGCGGGGCGCGGGTCCGCCAGGAGGCGGGCGGCCTGTTCGCGGGCCCGTTCGACGGCCGTCAGGGCGTGTCCGAGCCGATCGCCGGCCCGGCGGTTGGTGACGGCGACCGCGGCGACGAAGCCGACCACGGCACCGACGAGGGTGTCCACGAGCCGCTCGGTGATCAGTCGGCCCGAGTCCTGGACCTGCGCGAACTCGGTGATGAGCAGAGCCATCGGGGTCACACAGACACTGCCGAGCCAGTAGTTGCGGCTGATCAGGGCCTCGGCGCCGAAGTTCAGGGCGAGGCAGACCAGGACGAGGGCCGCCTGGGTGAGGTGGGTGAGCGGGACGAGCGCGGCGAAGGCGAGAACGCCGAGCAGGTTGCCGACGACGCGCTGGACTGCGCGCCTCCAGGTGAGCGTCACGTTCGCCTGATAGAGGGAGGCGGCGGTGACCAGGGCCCAGTAGGGGCGGCCGACACCGAGGGCGAGGGAGACATACCCCGCGAAGGCGCAGCCGAGGGCGGTGCGTGCGGCGATCGGCGCGAGGGGGCCGAGACGGAGCCACAACGACGGTCGCCCGTAGGCGAGTTCGGCGTCGATGCCGAGGAGTTCGTCGTCGTCCACGAGGTCGCCCGGGTGCCGGACCGGGCCGGTGCCGCGCAGTTCGCGGGCCCAGTCGCGCAGCCGCGCCGGGTCGGTGTCGGTGGGGGCGGCGAGGGCGATCTCGGCTCGGACGACGAGACGTTCCAGGGCCCGCCGGGTCTCCGTCGCCCGGGCCGACAGCAGGGTCTGCCAGGCGGCGTGCACCGCGGCGGCCGCGGCGGCGCGGGTCCGGGCGTGGCCGTCGGCGGTGCCGTCCGTCGCGGCGTGGGCGGCGGCCGCGTTCAGGGCGTGTGCGGTGGCGCGACGCTCGGGCCCGTGCGGCCGCAGCAGCCCGGGCGCCATGCCGATCAGCCAGGCCCAGACGCCCGCGGCGAGCGCCAGCCCCAGATGAGCGGGGACCTGCCCTAGGGTCTGCGGGATGAACAGCGCGGCGGAGCTGATGAAGGTGAGGACGACGTTGCCGGGCGGGCCGAGGCGGGTCGCGTCGCAGAGGACCTTCTGGGCGGCCGCGAGGAGGGCACCGACGGTGACCAGGGCGACGGCGTCGGTGGTGAGCGAGGCCGCGAGCAGGGCGACGGCGAGGCCGCCGGTCATGCCCAGGACCACCCGGGCCAGCACACGGGCCCGGGCCGCGTAGGGGCGGTTGTGGGCGTACAGCGCGCAGAGGGACCCGGCCATCGTGTACATCGCCAGGTCGAGCCGCCCCAGCGCCAGCAGGATCAGATTCGGCGGGGCGACCGCGGCGATCACGCTCAGGGCGGGCTTGAACCAGATGTCCGAGGGCCGGCCGAGGCGCAGTACACCGGCGATCGGAAAGCGGTGTCCGGGGCGGGATCCGGAACCGCTCGCCGGGCGGGAACGTCGGGGGCGCTGGGGGCGCTGGGGGCGCTGGGGGGTCGCACTGCTCATACATGTGAATTTAGCATGTGTTTTACCCGTGAAATATCTCGTGCCTCTTCGAACGCTCCCCGTGTACCCCCTTGCGCCCGCGTGCGCTTGGTGCGCCGTGGGCATCGCAATCCTCGACTTGCGACGTCGAGCGGGGAGGTGCGCGTGCACGGACCGGCTTCGCCCGGCTGGCTGCTGGTGGCGCTGTGTGCGGCGACCGGGGCCTACTGCCTGCTGCGGATGCGCAGCGGGGTCGAGGAACAGCGCAGGGCCGCGGGCGGCGAGGCGCTGATGGGCTTCGGGATGGCCGCGATGGCCGTGCCCCCGGCCGCGTTCACTCCGCCGGCGTGGGCCTGGCCGGCGTTCGCGGCGGTCTTCGGAGCGGCCGCGCTGCGGGCCCTGTGGGCCGCCCGCACCAGCGCCCATCATCTGCACCATCTGGTCGGCGCCGGGGCCATGGTCTACATGGCGGCCGCGATGGCCGCCGCGCCCGCGCACCCGCACGGACACGGCGGATCCGGTGTGCCGATCCTGACGGAGGTGCTGTTGCTGTACTTCACCGGATACGTCCTCCTCGCCGGGGTCCGGCTGCTGCCGGTGCCCGGAGCGGGTGGAGCCGCCGTCGCCGCCGTCGCCTGGAGCGACCGGCCCGAAGTGGCGCGGGCGTGCCGGCTGTCCATGGGGATCGGGATGCTCGCCATGCTGCTGACGATGTGAACCGGGCCGGTGCGCGGCCGGTGCGTGGTCTGCGTCACTTCGCCGTGGCCGGCCGTACCCCTGAGCGGTGCGCCGCTCGTAGGGTGCTGCCCATGATGGTCCCCGCGGTACTGCTGCTGCTCGGTGCCCTGACCGCCGTGATCGCCCCC
This sequence comes from Streptomyces sp. NPDC060000, assembly GCF_042737375.1. Taxonomy (NCBI): domain Bacteria; kingdom Bacillati; phylum Actinomycetota; class Actinomycetes; order Kitasatosporales; family Streptomycetaceae; genus Streptomyces; species Streptomyces sp. NPDC060000. The sequence goes on along the minus strand of NZ_JBHWUU010000005.1, from coordinate 133,362 downwards.
CGGCTGATCGCCCGGGCCGACTGGCCGGACCGCGAACCGGTGGTCGCCCTGTGGGCGTGGCAGTGCGTGGTGGCCGCGGTCCTGCTGTGCTGCGCGCTGGCGATGACGCTCAGCGCGGCGGCGGCCTGGCAGGCGGTGCGCGGTCACGTCTTCGCGCCGGCCCCGCGCTCGGTGGTGGAGGCGTACGCGCCGGGCACGACGGGTCCTTGGGCGGCCGCGACCGCGGTGGCGCTCGCGTGCGGAGGGCTGTGGACCGGGGCGATGCTCGTGCGGGAGGTCCTGCGGAGCCGGGCCGGACGCCGGACCCGGCACGCCGAACTCCGGTTGCGCGCGCCGTTGTTGCCGGGCGAGGAGTCCGTGACCGGTCGGCTGCTCGTACTGGAGGCCGAGCGGACCGATGCCTGGTGGCTGGCCGGTCCGACGCCTCAACTGGTGGTCACCACTGCTGCGTTGCGCCGACTGAAGGGACGTCAGGTCGATGCCGTACTCGCGCACGAGCAGGGGCACGCCCAGGCACGTCACGACTGGTTGCTGAACTGCTCGAAGGCGCTGGCCACGGGGTTTCCGCAGGTGCCGGTGTTCGCCGCGTTCCGCGACGAGATGCACCGGCTGGTCGAGTTGTCGGCCGACGACATGGCCTCGCGCCGCTTCGGCCGGCTGACCACCGCGCTGGCGCTGGTCGAACTCAACGAGGAACGGGGCGTGTTCGGACCCTCCCCCGCCCCGCAGGCTCATGTCCCCAAACGTGTACACCGGTTGCTCACACCGCCCGACCGGCTCACCGCGGCCCGCAGACTACGGCTGACGGCGACGGCCTCACTCGTCCCGGTGATCCCGGTACTGGTAACCCTGGCACCCGCCCTGCGCACCCTGGGCTGAGCGCCACCGAGCCGAACGACCCACCCCGGAAACGCAATTGGCCGCGCCGGAGCCGGGGCGGGCGACAGGCAGGGTGGGTTGCCCGCCGCCCCCGGAGCACGACGGCCACGCGGGACGAGGACAGCCGGCCCGGACCGGACAGCCGGCGGCGGAACGCGAGAGGGCCGCACGGGAGGACGAGAGGGCCGCACTGGGGGCAAGAGGGCCGCACGGGAGGACGAACGAGCCGCACGAGAGGGCGAAGCTGCCTGCCTGCCGGCCGGCCGGGAGCCGGGGCACACCACCTCCGGTTCGCCTCCGGACCCACCGTTCGGCGAGGATTTCCCCATGTACCCCCCGTCCGTCGGCCCCCCGCCCCGCTTCTCGGCCCTGCGCACGGCTCTCCGGACCGGACTGACCCTTGGGCTGTGCTCCGCCCTGCTCCTCGTCCTGGTCGCGGCCGAGTGGCGTCCCCTGATCTCCGTCGACGGGGACATCTCCCGCACCACACACCGCTGGGCCGTCGCCGGCCCCGGCGTCACACAGGCCTGCCGCATCCTCACGGACTGGGTGTGGGACCCCCTGACCATACGGCTGCTGGGTGCGGCGGTCGCCGTGTGGCTGGTGTGGCGGCACGCGGCCTGGTGGACGGCCGGGTGGCTGGTCGCCACGTCGGCGGTGGGCACGTTGATCCAGCAGGCTCTCAAGGCGGGGGCGGGCCGCGCCCGTCCGGTCTGGCCCGACCCGGTCGACTCCGCCCACTACGCGGCGTACCCGTCCGGGCACGCACTCACCGCCACGGTGGTGTTCGGCCTTCTGCTGTGGCTGCTGCACCGGCACGGCGTCGCCCCTGCCCTGTGGCGTACGGCGCTGGCGGTGGCGGTGATCTCCGTGGTGGGCGTGGGACTGACCCGGATCTGGCTCGGTGTGCATTGGCCCACGGACGTCCTGGGCGGCTGGCTGCTGGGCGGCACGCTGGTGGCGCTCGCGATCGCGGCACGGTTGCGATGGCGTCCATGACACTGCCGGGGCGGTGTTACACCTACGTGGGACCCGAGGACGTGCGGCGAGCGGTCCTTCCCGGTGCCGGCGGCCGGGTGATCCGCCGCGCCGAGGACCTGGACCCGTACACGGAGGCGGAGGACGGGGAACCGTTCACGTACGTGGTGGGTCTCGACGGCCTGCTGCGGCTCGCGCCCCGGCGCAGCGAGCACGTGGCCTGCGCGGGCGGCGGGGACGTTCTGGGTGCGGGCGAGATCTCGTTCCGCCGCACCCCGCACGGGCCGCACGTCCACGAGGTCAGTAATCAGTCCACCGGCTACTGCCCGGACCCCGACTCCTGGCCCGCCGTGGCCGCCGCACTGGACCGGGCCGGCATCGGCCGTTCCGACGGCTTCACCCACGCGCTGGTGTTCCGGCGCTGCGAGGGTTGCGAGGAGAACAACGTCGTGCGGGAGGGAGTGTTCGTCTGCGTGTTCTGCGACAGCGATCTCCCGCTCGCCTGGAACGTGACTCCGCTCGCTCGGCAAGGCCGACAGGGTGGGAAAGAAGCACGAGGCCCGCGCGAGCCGCACGGTTCGTAGACTCGACCCATGTGCATGACAGCCGTGTTGTTCGACTTCTCCGGGACCCTGTTCCGTATCGAGTCCGCCGAGTCCTGGCTGCGGGCGGTACTGGAAGCGGCGGGCAGCCCGCTGCCCCAGTCCGAGCTCGTCGAGAAGGCGCGGGCGCTGGAGACGGCCGGCGCGCTGCCGGGTGGGGCGGCTCCCGTCCGGTTGCCCGCCGAGGTGGCCGGACTGTGGCGGGTGCGGGACGAGAGCGCCGAGCTGCACCGGGCCGCGTACACCGGCCTGTCCCGCCAGGTGACGCTGCCGGATCCGGCGCTGCACGACGCGCTGTACGAACGGCACAGAATGCCGGCGGCCTGGGCCCCCTACCCCGACGCCCTCCCTGTGCTGAGCGGCTTGCGCGAGCGCGGCTGCCGGATCGGCGTGATCAGCAACATCGGCTGGGACCTGAGGCCGGTGTTCCGGGAGCACGGCCTGCACCGGTACGTCGACGCGTACGTGCTGTCGTACGAACACGGGATTCAGAAGCCGGATCCACGGCTGTTCACGCTCGCGTGCGAGAGGCTGGACGCCGATCCCGGCACGACCCTGATGGTCGGCGACGACCGCCGCGCGGACGGCGGAGCGGCGGCGCTGGGCTGTGCGGTGCACTTCGTGGACCATCTGCCGGCGCCCGAACGTCCGGACGCCCTGCGGGCGGTGCTCGATCTGGTGGGGTGACCCGCGGGCCCCGGCGTCGTGGGCCCCCGGCGTGCCGGCCGCTGACGGTCGCCTCAGGCCACCGTTACGGGAAAAGCACGCCCACTCTGGACGATCCCCCGCGTCGCCCAGAGCAGGCGGCAGCCGGCGTGTTCCGAAGCGGAACCCACCGGGATGCCCTGAGTATAGTTGGCTGGCAGCCAGTCAACGCAGGAGTTACAGAATGTCCCCGCGCAGCGCCTCGGTCAATGAAGAATTGCGGCGGCGTTCCCGGGAGCGGCTCCTTCAGGCCGCGGTGGAGCTGGTGAGCGAGCACGGGTACGAGGCGACGACGCTCGGTGACATCGCGGACCGGGCCGGTTCGGCGCGAGGTCTGGTGTCGTACTACTTTCCCGGCAAGCGGCAGCTGGTCCAGTCGGCCGTGCACCGGCTGATGCACCGCACGCTGGAGGAGGCGCTGGAGCGGGAGCCGCGCACCGAGGACGGCCGGGAGCTGATGGCGCGGGCCATCGACGGCATCCTGGGGCTGGCCCGGGACCGCACGGTGCTGATGCGCCAGCACATGGCGGGACTGCTGCAGGCCGAGGGCTTCGTGCAGTGCCCGGAGCAGCAGCGGCTGGCCGAACTGCTGCGCGAGACCGCCGCCCGGCACGGTTCGCAGGACATCGGTCACGACTACCCGATGCTGCGCTCCCAGTTGATGGGAGCCGTCTACGCGATGGTGCTGCCGAACGTGCCCCTGCCGCTCACGACATTGCGCGCCGAACTGTTCGCGCGCTACCGGCTCGGCTGGGAGCAGGGGATCCCGCCGGACGCCGAGGCGCCCGGCGGGAGTACCGGCACCGATCTGTCACGCTTCTTCGCGACGGAAGCGCCGGCCGGCCCCCGTCCGACCGGGGATCGGTCGGACGGGGATCGGTCGGGCGGGGATCAGCTGGTCGGAGATCATCCGGCCGTGGATCACCCGGCCGTGGATCAGTCGGCCGTGGATCAGTCGGCCGTGGATCAGTCGAAGTAGTCCGGCTGGGTCTGGACGTTGAGCTCACGCAGGTGGACCCGCTTCGCCGGGTCCGTGCGCCGGTCGTTGAGCTTCAGCACGTCGAAGCCCTTGGCGATGTCGTTCGAGTAGATGTAACCGTTGTAGTAGTACGCCGACCAGGAGCCGCCACCCCTGAGCACCTGGGTGTCGAGCGGACCACGCTCGAAGTAGGCGATCTCCTTCGGCTTCGAGGAGTCGGTGAAGTCCCAGACCGAGACGCCGCCCTGGTACCAGGCCTGCACCATGATGTCCTTGCCCTTGACCGGGATCAGCGAGCCGTTGTGGGCCACGCAGTTCTCGGTGTCCGCCTGGTGGCGGGGGATCTTGTAGTAGCCGCGGAAGACCAGCTTGCGCTTGTCGCCCTTTCCGACGATGTCGTAGATGCCGTCGGCGCCCTTGTCCGGGCCGGTCGCCGCGTTGCAGGTGGCAGCGCCGCCGCCGCCCAGCTCGTCGGTGAAGACGACCTTGTTCGCCTTCTGGTTGAAGGTCGCCGAGTGCCAGAACGCGAAGTTCACGTTGTCCTGGACCTGGTCGATGACCTTCGGGTGCTCCGGGTCCTTGATGGAGAACAGGATGCCGTCACCCATGCAGGCGCCCGCCGCCAGGTCCTTGGAGGGCAGGACCGTGATGTCGTGGCAGCCGGTCGTCTTGGAGACGCCGGGGTTGGTGGGCGAGCCCGGGTTGCCGCCGCCGTCCGGGCCCTCCCCCGGGAACAGCACGGGGAAGCCCACGAGCGCGGCCTTCTCCGGCGTCTTGCGCGGCACCTTGATGACCGAGATGCCGTCGTGCGGGGGCTGGCAGTCCGGGTAGGCGGCGTTCGGCGAGTACGAGGAGACGTAGATGTAGACGTTCTTGCGCTCGGGCACCAGGGTGTGGGTGTGCGAGCCGCAGGCGGTCTCGACGGCGGCGACGTACTTGGGGTTCGCCTTGTCGCTGATGTCGAAGACCTTCATGCCCTCCCAGGAGGACTTCTCGGTCACCGGCTGCGTGGTGCTGTTGCAACTGCTGTCGCTGCGCGAGGAGTCGGTCGACAGGAAGAGCAGGTCGCCCGAGACGGAGATGTCGTTCTGCGAGCCGGGGCAGAGCACCTGGGCGACCGTCTTCGGGGACTTCGGGTTGCTGATGTCGAAGATGCGGAAGCCGTCGTAGTTGCCGGAGAAGGCGTACCTGCCCTGGAAGGCGAGGTCCGAGTTGGTGCCGGGTAAGGCGTCCTTGGGGATGTTCGCCAGGTGCTCGATGTTGTCGGAATGGACGATCTCGTCCTGTCCCGGTATCTCGCCGTCGGCGATCGCCGCCGCCGCCTCGGCCCTGGCACCCTGGGACACCTGCTGCTCCACGGCCGGACCGTCCCCCGGGTCGGGGGTCGCGGCCGCCGGGACGGCCGTCAGCAGCGCGGCCAGGAGTCCGGTACACGCGGCGGCCACCCCCAGCCGTCTGCGGCGCGTTCGAAGGTCGTTCAACAGGGTCACTGTGTCCTCCCTTGTCGCCGTTCACGAGGAACGGTTCGCGGTGCTCCGAAGTATCGTCTTCATCATGCACATATCAAAGGCTGGCAACGCACTCGTAATGAATCTTTCCGACTCGTAGCGCGATCCATGGTGCAAAGATCCAGTCGAGGACGGTCCCCCGCCCTCAACTCACCTGCTTCAGGAGGTCGTTGTGCTCGTCCGCCGCGTGCCCCTCGTCTCAGCCTCGCTGCTGCTCGCGCTCGCCCTCGCGGGGTGCGACTCCGCGCCGGACACCAAGTCGGGCGCGGCGAGCGGCCCTTCGGTGATCGCGCCGGGCAAGCCGGGCGAGTCGAACCGGACCCTCTCCGCCCAGGACGCGGCCGATCAGCGCGCCGACGACGACACGCCCAACTCCGCCGACGTGGCATACGCGCGGATGATGATCCAGCACCACGCCCAGGCCCTGGAGATGACCGGACTCGTCCCGAAGCAGGCCGAGTCGAAGGCGGTCAAGGGCCTCGCCGCACGGATCGGCGCCGCGCAGGGGCCGGAGATCAAGGCCATGAAGGGCTGGCTCGAGACCTACGGGGAGGACGAGGCGAGCGGCGAGCACGAGCACACCGCGATGCCCGGGATGGCCACCGAGGCACAGCTGACCGAGCTGCGCGCGGCGCACGGCAAGGCGTTCGACGCGCTCTTCCTCACCCTGATGATCACCCATCACGAGGGCGCCCTCACCATGGCCGCGGACGTCAAGGCCCACGGCAACAACGTGCGGATCGAGGAGATGGCGGACGACGTGATCGCACAGCAGACGAGTGAGATCACGCGGATGCGCGGGATGCGGTAACACCTTTCGTCGACGGGCCCGGTCCGCGCACCTCGTCCACGGATCCCATCCACGGATCCCGTCCCCGGATCCCGTCCCCGGATCCCGTCCCCGGATCCCATCCGTCGATCAGGGCCACGGACCGGGTCAGCGTCGTGCGTGACGCGGTGTCAGGTAGCCCGCGTCGCGCGCCTGCGCGATCAGCCTCAGTGACCTGCGACGACTGCGTCCCGTCGCGCACATGACCGCCAGGACGGGGTCCGATCCCTCGTCCTGGGCCGCACGGTACTCCCGCGCCACCAGCCGCCGTCCCTCCATGCCGCGCGGCCAGGCCGGGCGGGCCCGCCCGGGACCGAGCCGCTCGCCGGCCTCCCCGGCAGCGGTCAGATCGCGCACGTCGTCCACACCGTCGACGGAATCGACGCCGTGCAAGCCGTGCAAGCCGTGCAAGCCGTGCAAGCCGTGCAAGCCGTGCAAGCCGTGGGCACCCTCCGGGTCCTGCGCGCCCTGCGGGTCCTCCATGACCGCCGGGTCTTCCGCCTCGGAACCGCCTTGGCCGCACCTCTCGAACAGCGGTCCCCCGATCCAGTCCGCGAGCACCGTCAGGTCCACGAGTGACAGGGGCGGCTGGGCGCGGACGTCCTCGACGGAGACGCGTTCCCCGGAGACGACGGCCAGCAGCTCGACGTGCGCGCCGTCGGTGAACCCCAGCCGGACGTGGAACCAGCAAGTGGCGCCTCCGGCCTCCCGGATCTCCCACGCCGGCCACACGGACACTGTGCCGTCCTCGGCGGAACGATCAGAAAGATCAAGAAACGATGCTTCTAGCACACACGCAACGTAACCGCATGATCACATTCCATACGAACGGACACGCGTGCACCGAGCCCGCGCGGCACCCTGTCAGCGGAGCCACCCTGGTGCGATGCTGGAGGCACCAGCGATCTCCTCCGTCCCCCTGGGTAAGGAGTTCCGCCGTGCTGCGTGTCGCCGTCGTCGGCTCAGGACCGAGTGGGGTCTACACCGCCCAGAGCCTGGTCCAGCAGGACCCCGACGTGCTCGTCGACGTCCTGGACCGGCTGCCGTGCCCGTACGGGCTCGTGCGGTACGGCGTCGCTCCCGACCACGAGAAGATCAAGTCGCTGCAGAACAACCTGCGCTCGGTGCTCGAACACGAGCGGGTGCGCTTCCTCGGCGGGATCAGGGTCGGAACGGACGGGGTGCCGACGGCCCGGCTGCGCGAGCTGTACCACGCGGTCGTGTACTGCGTGGGTGCCGCGACCGACCGGCACCTCGGTGTCCCCGGCGAGGAACTACGGGGCAGCTGGTCGGCGACGGAGTTCGTCTCCTGGTACAACGCTCACCCCGACGCTGCCGCCGACGGTTTCCGGCGGGGCGCCCGCTCGGCCGTGGTGGTGGGCGTGGGGAACGTCGCGGTGGACGTCACCAGGATCCTGGCCCGGCGGGCGGCCGAGCTGAGTCCGACCGACATGCCCCAGGCGGCGCTGACCGCGCTGGCGGCGAGCGGGGTCACCGAGATCCACATGGTCGGACGGCGCGGCCCGTCCCAGGCCCGTTTCACCACCAAGGAGCTGCGCGAGCTGGCCGGTCTGCCGGACACCGAGGTGGTCGTGGACGAGGCGGAGCTGGCACTGGATCCGGCGTACGGCGACTCCTCCGGCCTGCCCGCCGCACAGCGGCGCAACGTGGAGGTGCTGCGTGGCTGGGCGGCGGCCACACCGGCCCCGGGCGCCCGGCGACGGATCCGGCTGCGGTTCTTCCTGCGGCCCGTCGAACTGCTCGGCGACGGCGGCCGGGTGGGCGCGGTACGTTTCGAGCGGACCGCTCCGGACGCTCACGGCGGGGTGACGGGCACCGGCCGGCACGAGGACATCGAGGCGCAGCTGGTACTGCGGTCGGTGGGCTATCGCGGGGTGCCGCTGGAGGGGCTGCCGTTCGATCCGGAGCGGGGCACGGTGCCGCATCTGGCGGGGCGCGTGCTGCGCGGCGGGGCGGTCGCGCCGGGCGAGTACGTGGCGGGCTGGATCAAGCGGGGCCCCACCGGGGTCATCGGCACCAACCGGCCGTGCGCGAAGGAGACGGCGACGTCGCTGCTGGCGGACGGCCCCGCCCTCGTACGGCGGGAGCTTCCCGGCGAACCGCTCGGGCTGCTGCGGGCCGCCGGAGCCGAACCCGTCGGATGGGCCGGCTGGCTGGCGATCGAACGGGCCGAGGCGGAACTGGGGGCCTCTCTGGGGAGGGGTGTGGTGAAGCTGCCGGACTGGGCGGCGCTGCGGACGGCGGCGGGTCCGGCCGCGGCCGGTGCACGGGAGACACGGCAGCAACACCGGTGAGGTCGACAAGGCGTCCGACCCGCCGGGGGCGGCCGGTCACCCGACCACCCCCTGAACATCAACTCGTGCCGCACGCCGCTCCGTTGAGCGTGAAGGCGCCGGGGGCCGCGCTGTTGCCCGTGTGGTTCGCCTGGTAGCCGATGGTGACGCTCGCGCTGGGGGCGAGTCTGCCGTCGTACGCCGCGTTGGTCGCCGTCACCGCTCCGGAGGACGGCGCGTAGGTGGCACCCCAGCCGTTGGTGATCAGCTGGCCGGAGGGCAGGGTGAAGCCGAGCTGCCAGCCGTCGACCGTGGTGGTCCCGGTGTTGGTGAGGGTCACGGAGGCGGTCAGACCGGTGTTCCAGGCGTTGGTCGTCGCGGTCACCCGGCAACTGCCGGGCTGGGGTTGCGGGGTGGGGCCGGAGGCGTCCAGGCCGAAGAAGGTGATCACGCGGGCGGCCATGCCCCAGGCGTACAGGTTGTGGCCCACGCCCTGGAGGCTGACGGCCTCCACGGGAGCCTGGTCACCCGTACCGCCGTACCGGGTGCGGGTCCAGCCCGAGGCGGGCGAGTCGGTGGCGGCGGGGGTCTGGCCCACGCCCCGTACATCGGTCCACTGCTTGATCTCCTCACCGAAGTTGGGGTAGCGCAGCACGTCGTCCTCGGTGCCGTGCCAGACCTGCATCCGCGGCCGGGACCCGGCGTAGCCGGGGTAGGCCCCGCGGACGAGGTCGCCCCACTCCCGAGCGGTGTGGATCACGGTGCCGCCCGAGCAGGCGCTGTTCCACTCGGAGCCGTCGGTGGTGGCGAAACAGCCGAAGGGGACGCCGGAGAAGGCGGATCCGGCGGCGAACACGTCGGGGTAGTCGCCGAGCAGGACGTTGGTCATCATCGCCCCGGAGGAGATACCGGTGGCGTAGACCCGGCCGGTGTCGGCCGCGTAGGCGGCGGTCACCCAGTCGATCATCGACTTGACGCCGACCGGGTCGCTGCCGCCACCGCGCCTGAGCGCCTGGGGCGAGGAGACGTCGAAGCACTTGCTGCTGCGCGTGACGGACGGATAGACCACCACGAAGCCGTACCGGTCGGCGAGTTGGGAGTACTCGGTGCCCGAGTACATCGCGGGCCCGGAGCCCCCGCACCAGTGCACGGCGACGAGTACCGGCGGGTGGGCGGTGACGGTGGCCGGCGCGTACACGTACATCTGGAGATTGCTGGGGTTGGCACCGAAGCCGGTGACCTCGGTGAGGGTGGCGGCCGGGACCGGCGTGGCGGCCTGCGGGCGCGCGGAGGCGGAGGGAGCGGTGAGGAGAGCGGCGGCGAGCAGGAGCAGCAAGGCCCCCAACGACGAACGCAGGGCTCTCCCAAAGGAGTTCGACACGCGCTTGTCCCTTTCCGGTAGCGGTTCGGGGGCGTCGTACGTGAGGTGCGTGAGCGGGGACCCGAGGTGTGCGAGCGGGAACGTGGTGCACCGGCGGGACCCGGGACGCGAGCAAGAAGCGGCGGCTCCGCGGACGGCGTCGGTGCGGCACAGCGGATGGTGTCGGCGCGGCGGCCCACCTCCCGACAGGTCATGGAGGGAGGCGTCCGATTCGCATGGTGGCATGCGCATGCCGGTCATGGAAGCGCTCCCACAGCAACTCTCCGCAAGCCCTTGCTCATTGACCGAAGCCCGGCCGGGTGGCCGGATGTGTTCTGCGCAAAGCGTTGACTAGAAAGCGCTTGCCCTCTACGTTCCGTTCAGCAGTGTGACCGAGCCGCTCACCTCGACCCCACAGAGGGCCACACCGCCTACATTCGTCATGCAGCGTGACGCACGACATTCACATACCTGACCATCAACTTCATCCTCTTCCTCACCGAAGGGACGCAACCGCATACATGGAGGGCCCCCGCATACGCAGGCGCAAAGGTCCGCCCCCGGAGCGGCGACCGCCACTCCAGCGACGGCGGCGGTCCCGACCCTCCCTCGGTAACCCCCGGTCCACCCGGAGCGCTCCGGCCATCCGGGGCGCTCTCCCCACCCCCCACCTGGAAGAAGGCATCGGGACATGGCTTCACCAGCAAGTCCGGCAGCACCTCGGCGCACCCGCGCACTCACCGGCGGGCTCGCCGCCGTCGGCCTCACAGTTGGCATGATCATGACTAGTGGAGCGCTCACCCCCGCGAGCGCCGCCACCTGGCCCACCGCGAACGGCAGCCAGGCGGTCACCGCCACCATCTCCGTCTCCGGCACAAAGGACTACGGGATGAAGCGCCTCTATGGCGACGGCGACCTCGGCACCGGTGGCCAGGACGAGGACCAGGGCCCGATCCTCGAGCTCGCGGCCGGCGCGGTCCTGAAGAACGTCATCATCGGGTCCCCCGCCGCCGACGGCATCCACTGCCTGGGCAGTTGCACGCTGCAGAACGTCTGGTGGGAGGACGTCGGCGAGGACGCCGCGACCTTCCTGGGCTCCTCGTCGTCCAACGTCTACACCGTCTCCGGCGGCGGGGCGAAGGAGGCCAGCGACAAGGTGTTCCAGTTCAACGGCGCCGGGACGCTGAACGTCTCGAACTTCGCCGTCCAGAACTTCGGGACCTTCGTGCGCAGTTGCGGCAACTGCAAGAGCGGCCAGTACAAGCGCACGATCAACCTCAACACCATCGAGGCCACGTACAAGGGCAGTCGGCTCGTCGGCATCAACACCAACTACGGCGACAGCGCGACCCTGAAGAAGATCACCATCGTCGGGGACAGCAGCAAGAAGATCATCCCGTGCCAGAAGTACATCGGAAACAACACGGGCAAGGAGCCGACCACCAACGGCACCGGTGCGGACGGGACCTACTGCAAGTACGCCTCGTCCGACATCACCTACAAGTAATGCCCCCTCCGGTCCCCCCACGGTGAGAAGGCGGCCGTACGAAGCGTCCCCGCACGGCGCTTCGCACGGCCGCCGCACCTACGACAGGGCCGCCGCACCCGGGGCGCGGCCGCCGTACCTATGCGTCCGGCCCCGGCACCATGGCCGTCAGCCTGTGCCGATGGTGGAGGTAGGCGGTGCGCAGGGCGGGTCCCGGCCAGCCGGCGGGGAGGAGTTCGGCCGGCAGCACCGGGTCGGCGAGCAGATGCCGTACGACCGCCGCGAGGGCCGTGAAGCGGTCGGCGGGCCGGTGGGAGCCCTCGACGTGGGCCAGCAGGGCCCGGGCCGTTCGCGCCCAGGTGTCGAGCGGCCACAGAGCGGCGGCCAGGTCAGGAGCGGGCGTGTCGGGGCGGGCGGTGAAGTTTTGGAGGACGTTCCCGAGATCCACGGGCCAGGGCCGGCCCAGATTGGCGGGCCGCAGCCAGACGCCCTCGCGGAGCTCGGCGAGCCGAAGGGCGCTCAGCCGGCCGCGCAGTTCGGCGCGCTCGGCGGGGCCGCGACCGGTCGCGGTGATCACGGCCATCTCCCAGCCGCCGTCCCACACGCGCGTGTCCGGATGCACGGCGTCGTCCTGGCGACGCCGGCGCTCCAGCAACCGGTCGCTGAGCCGGTAGACGCCGTCCGTCCGGCGCAGATCGCCGGCCGTCACCATCCGGCTGAGCGCGGCCCTGACCGTGGACCCGCCGACGCCGAAGGGCTCCACCCCGCGCACCAGCTCCTTCGCCGCGAGCTCGGGCGGGTGTATGCCCAGCAACAGGCTCAGGACCACCGACCGCGCGGACAGCGGGGGCAGGTCGACCTCGCCGGGCCGCGCCGAGACGTTCATCCGCATGGGGACGTACTGTACGTGCGCCTCAGGTGTTGCACTATTGCTACAGCCGTAGAGCAGGTGCAACATGGTTGCCATGGTTGCCAAGGTCCAGACACTCGCTCCGTCCGAGACGCCGTCGCGGCCTCCGTCGCAGCCCCAGACGCAGGCGCAGGCGCAGGCTCAGTCCCAGGTGGAGGCGCAGGCTCAGCCGCAGGTGGAGGCGCAGGCTCAGCCGCAGGTACAGGTGCAGGCGCAGCCTCCGTCTTCCGTCTCGGCGTCCGGCACGCACGACGTCACCAATCAGCCGCCGCCCCTGGCGCCGTACGACGCCTCCGACGACGTAGCCCTGCTCGAGGGTCTGCGGCGGGAGGGCGCCGGGTGGGCGGAGCCGGACGTCCGCCGGATCGGCCTGCTGGCGGGCGGCGTCCAGGCGCAGGAGTGGGGCGAGCTGGCCAACCGGCACGAGCCGGTACTGCGCACGCACGACCGGTACGGCCATCGCGTGGACGAGGTCGACTTCCACCCCAGCTGGCACGAGCTGATGCGGGTCGCGGTCGCGGAGGGGCTGGCCGGCGCCCCCTGGGCGGACGACCGGCCGGGCGCCCACGTGGCGCGCACGGCGGGCGGTCTCGCCTGGGGCCACACGGATGCCGGGCACGGCTGTCCGACGTCGATGACCTACGCGGCCGTCCCGGCGCTGCGCCGCCAGCCGGAGCTCGCCGCCGTCTACGAACCGCTGCTGACCGGCCGGGAGTACGACCCGGGGCTGCGGGTGCCGACGACGAAGCGCGGGCTGCTCGCGGGCATGGGGATGACGGAGAAGCAGGGCGGCTCCGACGTCCGGACGAACACGACGGCGGCCACGCCAACGGCAGAGCCCGGTGTGTACACGCTGCGCGGGCACAAGTGGTTCACGTCGGCGCCGATGTGCGACGTCTTCCTGGTGCTGGCGCAGGCGCCGGGCGGGCTCTCGTGCTTCCTGGTGCCGCGCGTGCTGCCCGACGGCACCCGCAACACGTTCCGTGTCCAGCGGCTGAAGGACAAGCTGGGCAACCGCTCCAACGCCTCCGCCGAGCCCGAGTTCGACGGGACCGTGGCCTGGCTGGTCGGGCCGGAGGGACAGGGCGTGAAGACCATCATCGAGATGGTCAACTGCACGCGGCTGGACTGCGTGATGATGTCGGCGACGCTGATGCGCAAGACGTTCGTCGAGGCGGGGCACCATGTACGGCACCGCAGCGCGTTCGGGGCGCGGCTGCTGGACCAGCCGCTGATGCGCAACGTGCTGGCCGACCTGGCGCTCGAGTCGGAGGCCGCCACCACGCTCACGCTGCGGCTGGCCGGGGCCGCCGACCGGGCGGTCCGCGCAGACGACGGCCACGGGGCCGAGCAGGCCTTCCGCCGGATCGCCACCGCCGTCGGCAAGTACTGGGTGACCAAGCGGGGTCCGGCCTTCACCGCGGAGGCCCTGGAGTGCCTGGGCGGCAACGGCTATGTGGAGGACTCCGGAATGCCACGCCACTACCGCGAGGCGCCCCTGCTGTCCATCTGGGAGGGCTCGGGCAACGTCAACGCCCTCGACGTGCTGCGGGCGTTGACCCGGGAGCCGGCGACCGCGGACGCCCTGTTCGGCGAACTCGCCCTGGCGCAGGGGGCGGACGCCCGCCTCGACGCCGCCGTCTCGCGGCTGCGGGTCCGGCTGGGCGAGGCGACACCGTCCGGTGCCCGCCGTCTGGTGGAGCAGATGGCCCTCACCCTCCAGGCCTCGCTCCTGGTACGGCACGCCCCGCCCGCCGTCGCGGACGCCTTCTGCGCGACCCGGCTGGGCGGCGACTGGGGGTACGCCTTCGGTACCCTCCCGGACGCCGCCGACGTCGACGGGATCCTGGAGCGGAGCCTCCCCGCCACGGACTGACCTCGCGCGCGGACAGCGACCGGTCGACCGGCCCGTGCGGAACGCGCGTCACACCGGGCTCGGCCGGCCGACCGCGCATTGCCCGGACGGACGACCCGGACTGTCCCGGCGACCGGACGCGCACTGTCCCTACGACCGGCCACGCCCTGTTCCGACGACCGCAATGCGGTCCGGACGCCGGCATGCGGTCCGGGCGACCGCGTTGCCGGTGCGCCGGGCCCGCGTCCGCCAGGACGAAGGCTCGGGGCGGGTCGTCGGGGGCCCTACAGGCACCCGACCGCGGGTGACCCGGACGACGGCGTGCCGCCTGGACGACGGCATGGCCTCCAGGCGACCGCGTCGCACGGGCGCGTGGCCTGTGCGCCGGGCCCGCGTCCACCAGGACGGAGGCTCGGGGCGGGTCAGCCGGTCGGGCGGCCCCACAAGGCGTCGAAGCGGGCCCAGTCGGTGTCCCACTGTTCCACGCGCAGGCGTTCCAGGCGGCCACGCAGGACACGGCCACCGGCGAAGGGGAGGGCCGCCGCGCCGACCCCGGCCAGGCCGCCGACGAGGGAGGCGCGCAGTCTGGCCTGGGAGGCGGTGGCGGGTTTCGTCACCAGGCGGCCCTCCCGGTCCGTCCAGACCGTGACCGGGGTGCCCGAGGCGCTGCCGGGTCCGACCCGGACCTGACCGTTGTGCGTGGAACCGTCCGGTCCGATCCAGCCGACCTTCGCCCACACCTGATCACCGCTGGAGGAACCGCTCGACGCGGCCCTGCCCGGGGCCTGCTCGGTCAGCCGCCCCGTCAGGGGCCGCCACTCGACGCGTTCCCGCGCCAGACCGTGTTCGACGGACCCGGCTGTCGCCCACCCCGCCACCATCCCGACGAGGACGGTCAGCGCCCACGCGCCGAGCACGACCCAGGCCTCCACCGTGTCGGCGCGCCGCTTGAGCGGATTACGCCGCCAGCGCCACAGCCACACCTTCGGACCACGGAACGCCATCGCAGGCTTCCTCCTCATGAGCACATGAACACCCCGGCCGCCCTCCCATACGGGGCGGGCGGCCCCGATGCTCAGGCCGAATCCCTCGTTTCGACGGTCCCACGGGTCCGTCGCCCGCGCAGGCGTCCCGGCGAAAGTGGCCGACGTCATGCGCTCCCGACCTGCCGTCGCCGCCCTGACCTGCGGCGACGGCGTTTCCAGAGGTGACTGTCAGTGGTGGGGTGCAGACTGGCCGGTGTCTGTGACAAGGACGTCAGAGGCACAGCGGAGGTGATCGGCATGACCGAGGTACTGCTCGCCGTGGGCACGCGCAAAGGCCTGTTCATCGGGCGTCGGCGCGGTGGCTCGTGGGAGTTCGACGAATCCCCCTACTTCAACGCGCAGGCGATCTACTCGGTCGCCGTCGACACCCGCGGCGAGCGCCCGCGGCTGCTGGCTGGCGGCGACAGCGCGCACTGGGGTCCGTCGGTGTTCCACTCCGACGACCTCGGCCGGACCTGGACCGAACCGGCCGCGCCCGCCGTCAGGTTCCCGCAGGACACGGAGGCCTCGCTGGAGCGGGTGTGGCAGCTGCACCCGGCGGCCGCCGAGCCGGACGTGGTGTACGCGGGCACGGAACCGGCCGCGCTGTACCGCTCGGAGGACCGGGGCGAGAGCTTCGAGCTGGTCCGCCCCCTGTGGGAGCACCCCACCCGCTCGAAGTGGGTGCCGGGCGGCGGCGGGGAGGGTCTGCACACGGTCCTCACCGACACGCGCGACCCGCGCTCGGTGACCGTGGCAGTGTCCACCGCAGGGGTGTTCCGCACGACCGACGGCGGCGCGAGCTGGGCGCCCGCCAACTCCGGTGTCTCCGCCGTGTTCCTGCCGGATCCGAACCCGGAGTTCGGCCAGTGCGTGCACAAGGTCGCGAGGGACGCGGCGAATCCGGACCGCCTGTACCTCCAGAACCACTGGGGGGTCTACCGCAGTGACGACAGAGGCGGGCAGTGGACGGACATCGGCGCGGGCCTGCCCTCCACCTTCGGCTTCGCCGTCGCCGCGCACCCGGCCCGCGGGGAGACGGCGTATGTCTTCCCGATCAACGCCGACGCGGACCGGGTGCCCGCCGACCACCGCTGCCGTGTGTTCCGTACGTCGGACGCGGGCAAGAACTGGGAGCCGCTCACGGCGGGCCTGCCGCAGGAGGACCACTACGGCACGGTGCTGCGCGACGCCCTGTGCACGGACGACGCGGACCCGGCGGGCGTGTACTTCGGCAACCGCAACGGCGAGGTGTACGCCTCGGCCGACGACGGCGACAGCTGGCGGCAGTTGGCCTCGCACCTGCCGGACGTCCTGTGCGTACGGGCCGCGGTGGTCGGATGAGCCGAACGGCGCGCGAGGGGCGGCCGGCCGGCCTTGGCCACTGGTTGATCAACGCCGTGTGTACGGCAGTAGGGTGACGCCGTGGCACCACGACCCTTGCATGAGATCGTCGAACCCGGCTGGGCGAAGGCCCTCGAACCTGTCGCCGGGAGGATCGCCGAGATGGGCGACTTCCTGCGCGCGGAGATCGCCGCGGGACGCACCTACCTCCCCGCCGGACAGAACGTCCTGCGGGCCTTCCAGCAGCCCTTCGACGACGTCCGCGTCCTGATCGTCGGGCAGGACCCGTATCCGACGCCCGGGCACGCGGTGGGTCTGTCGTTCTCGGTCGCCGCGGAGGTCCGCCCGCTGCCCGGCAGCCTGATCAACATATACCGGGAGCTCAGTACCGACCTGGGCGTGTCCCAGCCGTCCAACGGCGACCTGACGCCGTGGACGCAGCAGGGGGTGCTGCTGCTCAACAGGGCGCTCACCACGGCTCCGCGCAAGCCGGCCGCGCACCGCGGCAAGGGGTGGGAGGAGGTCACCGAGCAGGCGATACGGGCGCTGGCGGCGCGCGGCAAGCCCCTGGTGTCCATCCTGTGGGGGCGGGACGCCCGTAACCTGCGTCCGCTGCTGGGGGACCTGCCCTCGGTGGAGTCCGCGCACCCCTCCCCCATGTCTGCGGACCGCGGCTTCTTCGGCTCACGGCCGTTCAGCAGGGCGAACGACCTGCTGGTGCGGCAGGGAGGGCAGCCGGTGGACTGGCGCCTGCCGTGACCGCCGACGCCGGCCCTGGCGACGGTTTCGGGGACGGCTCCGGCGAGGGCACCGGCGGCAGCTCCGGGCCCGGCACCGCGACCGCCCGCGGTGACAACGGCGGGGGTGGCAGCGACGGCCGCGACGGCATCCTCGCCGTGGATTCGGGTGGATCCGGTCTTCGGGTCGCGTTGGGGACCGCCGGGCGGGGTGCCCTCGCCCGGCGGTCGTCCGAGGTGCCCGTGCGCACCGGTGCGCGGGGCATCGACCCGGACCATCTGATGGCGCAACTGACCCCGTTGGTCCGGGCGTTGTCGGCCGAGACCGGTATATCCCGGCCGGCCACGGCGGTCGTGGGCGCGGCGGGGCTCGGCACGCTGGGTGACGCGCTGCGCGCCGAGCTGCCGGGCGCCATGGCGCGGGAGTTCGGCGTCCGTACGACCGCGCTCGCCGCCGACGCCGTCATCGCCTACGTCGGCGCGCTCGGGCCACGGCCGGGCGCCGTGGTGGCCGCGGGCACGGGTCTGATCGCGATCGGCACCGACCTGACGGCATGGCGGCGGGCGGACGGCTGGGGCCATCTGCTGGGCGACTGCGGAAGCGGCGCCTGGATCGGACGGGCCGGTCTGGAGGCCGCCCTGCGCGCGTACGACGGGCGCCCCGGTGGATCCGCCGCGCTGCTCGCCCTGGCCGAGGAGCGGTTCGGGCCGATGAGCGGGCTGCCCGGTCTGCTCTACCCGCGCCCGGACCGCCCGGCCGTCCTCGCCTCCTTCGCGCCGCAGGTGGCCTCCTGCGCCCGGGACGACGCGGTCGCCGCCGGCGTCCTGCGTACGGCGGCCCGGCACATGGCCGAGTCGGCGGCCGCCGTGTGCCCGGCCGGCGGGAAACCCCGGATCGCCTTCGCCGGTGGCCTGTTCGAGGTGGGCGACCCCCTCCTCGTTCCCCTGGCGGAGGAACTGGCGAGACTGCTGCCGCATGCCCTGCGGGTGCCCGCCGGGGGTGGTCCGCTGGACGGCGCCCTGCGCATCGCCACCGCACTGGCGACGGGCGCGCTCACGCTGCCGCGCGAGGAGAGACTGCTGTCGGTGGTGGGCCCCGGCTGACGCCCGACTGATGCATCGTGCGTAGGGAACGTACGTCATGCCCCAAAAGGGGGATTACCCCCTCCGAGGGCAAGTCACCTGGAAAACATGCTGATCACTTCTGATCCGTACGTAACTCATCAGACAAAACCGGACGGATACCGCTCACGTGCACCCTCCCCGAACAGGGGAGCCCAGGAAGCCAGTAACATGCGTCGCCATGAGCTCCCCCACTGGGCCCGCGTCCGGCCTGCCAGTACGAATGCCGCGGCCTCGCCAGCCCGGGCGGCACCGCCGACCCGAGCCGCTGGCGGCTCCCGAGGGCGCGCCCGCGCTCGTCCTCGCGGTGCCGGGCCCGCCGAGCGCCGCGACCCGCGGCCTCGCCGAGGAGATCGTGAGCATCGCCCGCTCCGAGCTGCCCGGCCTCGACGCACGCATCGGCTACCTCGACGGGGACGACGCCGGCTTCCCGACCCTCCAGTCCGTCCTGGCGCACGCCGCGGGCGAACGCACCGCCCGCTTCGAGCAGGCACGTGCCGCCGGTCTGGACGTCAAGCAGCCCGACGGCCCGGTCGGCGTGGTCGTGCCCCTGCTGGCCGGTCCCGACGGCGCGCTGCTGCGCCAGGTCCGCCAGGCCGTGATGGAGAGCCGGATCGCGGCCGAACTGACCGATGTGCTCGGTCCGCACCCGCTGCTCGCCGAGGCCCTGCACGTGCGGCTGTCCGAGGCGGGTCTGGCCCGCGCCGACCGCGCCCGGCTGTTCACCGTGGCCACGGCGGCTGACGGCATCATCCTCGCCTCCGTGGGCGGCGAGGAGGCCGTGCAGGCCGCCGGGATCACCGGCATGCTGCTCGCCGCGCGCCTCGCCGTGCCGGTGATGGCCGCGGCTCTCGACCAGGAGGGTTCCATCGCCTCCGTCGCAGAGCAGCTGCGCTCCTCGGGCTCGCAGCAGCTGGCGCTGGCGCCTTACCTGATCGGCCCGGAGATCGACGCCACGCTGATCGAGGAGGCGGCCAGGGAAGCGGGTTGCGCCGCCGCCGAGGCGCTCGGCCCCTACCCGGCCATCGGCAAGCTCGCGCTGGCCAAGTACACGACCGCGCTGGGTATCGCCCCGCCGCAGCCGCAGGGCGCGCCGGTCCGCTGAGCCGAGGGTCCGGACGCAGCAGGAACGAAGGGCCCGCTCCGGGTACGGACGCAGCAGGAACGAAGGGCCCGCTCCGGGTACGGACGCTGTTGGTAAAGCGTCCGGGTACGGAGCGGGCCCTCCGCGTCGACGCGGTCCGGGCGCGGCCGGGGTGGGCGGGGCACCGGCCCCGGCCGGAACGGGTCAGCCGAGGATGACGCAGGAGGCCGCGGGGACCGGGATCGAGCCGGCTCGGCGGGGGAGGCCGGTCTCCGGGTCGAGTGTGAACCAGGTGACGTCACCGGAGCGTTCGTTCGCGACGTACAGGTATCCGTCGGACTCGGCGAGGGCCCGCGGCCAGTGTCCGGCGCAGGGCACGGTGCCGACCAGCCGCAGCGCCTCCCCCGCGCCCTCCACGGCGAACACGGAGAGCACGTCCTCGCCCCGGGTGGCGGTCCAGACGAACCGGCCGTCGGGTGAGACGGCGAGGCCCGAGGGGTAGGCGTCCCCGGCCGGGGCGCCGGGCAGCACGGCGGCCTCCGCCAGCGGTTTCAGTGAGCCGTCCGAGGCGTCCCAGCGGCAGACGGTGACGGTCGGGGTGAGCTCGTTGACCACGTAGGCGTGTCTTCCGCCCGGGTGGAAGGCCAGGTGACGCGGTCCGGAACCGGGGCGCATCGCGTGTTCCCGGTGCAGGACCGGGCTGCCGTCGCGCAGGTCGCACACCCGAACGGAGTCCGTCCCGAGGTCCACGCTGAGCGCCCAGCGCCCGCTCGGGTCGGGCTGCACGTGGTGGGCGTGCGGGCCCTGCTGACGCCGGGTGTGCGGGCCGGAGCCGGTGTGCCACAGGATGCCGGAGGCGACCCGGGCGAGGGTGCCGTCCGGGCGCACCGGGACGGCGGTGACGCTGCCGGAGCCGTAGTTGGCGGTGAGGACGTGCCCGTCGAACACGCTGAGGTGTGTGGGGCCGCTGGCGCCGACCGGCACGGGCGGCCCGGCCTGTTCCGGCGCGTCGCCCGTCACCCGGTACGCGACCACCGCGCCGTCCACCGTCTCACTGACCGCGTAGAGCGTGTCCCCGGCGGCGGACAGGGCCAGGTAGGAGGGGTCGGGGACGGCGTTCACGCTGTTCAGGACGGTCAGCGCGCCGTTGGCCGGATCCACGGCGGCGGCCACGATCCCGGGCCCTCCAGCCGCCGTGAACGAGCCGATGAACGCCCGCCGTCGCCTTCCGCCGAGGTCTGCCACCGCTGTCCCCTCCCGGGTCGCCGCTGCCGCTGCTGACGCTGCTGCTCGGGGTGACGGTAGCAGTCGATCACCAGCGGTCTAGACCAGGCACGCTCACGCGCGGACGGCACCACGCCGGTGAGCCTTCGCGTCGAGGCCGCGCCCGCTCAGGCGCCGATCGAGACGCGACCGGAGCCGCGCAGCGGCCCGGCGAGTTCGAGCAGGGCCTGTTCCAGGGCGTGCAGATGGGCCAGCACGGGCTCGGACGCCGCGCCGAGCGGGACCGCGGCGGTCTCCACCGGGCCGCGCCGTCCGTCGGCCGACGGGGCGGTGAGCGCCTCGACCGCGGCCTCCACCCGCCAGCAGGCGGCGACGAGCCGCGTGTCGTGCGAGGCCTCGGGGTCGGCGGCGACCGAGGCCAGCCCGCGCACCTCACGGGCGCAGTCGTCCAGCAGCGCCAGCACGTGCCGGGCCCGGCCCTTACGCGCCCGCAGGGGGCTGAGCGGATGCACCAGCGGAGCCAGGGACAGCCGGACCCGGGCGAGGATCCGCTCCAGCTCGGCCACTCGCCCGGCCGGGTCCGCCGCCGCGGACCCCGCGAGCCGGGCGGCGGCCTCGGCGGTGCAGAGGTGCACACAGCGCAGCGCACGCTCCACCCAGGCGTCGGTGACGGAGTGGGTGGTCACCGGGAGCACCAGCAGCACCGCCAGCGCCGCCCCCAGCGCCCCCACGGCCGTCTCGGTCACCCGCAGGGCGAGCAGCGCCGGGTCGAGCAGGCCGAGCAGCCCGTAGAGCGCGCTCGCCATGACGGTGACGGAGAGCATCATCCAGGTGTACGAAACGGCGGCCGAGTAGAAGATCCCGAAGACGCCGACGGCGACTACCACGGCGGTCGCCGCCGGCTCCCCGTGCAGGGGCACGGCCACGACCAGGCCCAGCACGATCCCGAGGACGGTCCCGAGGAACCGCCGGAATCCCCTTACGAGGGTCTCGCCGCGCGAGGTGGTGTTCACGAACACCCACCAGGTGGCGCCCACCGCCCAGTACCACCGCTGGTCCGACAGCGCCTGCCCGACGACCAGGGCGATCCCGGCGCCCACGGTCGCCTGCACCGCCTGCCGCGTCGTGATCCGCGCCAGTCCCGTCCCGCCGGTCGGCGGGGCGACGGTCGCCGGCGCCGGCTGCCGTCGCTCGTAGGGCCACAGCCCGAACCGCACCGCGGACGACGCGGCGATCGACAGCAGGACGGCCGCGCTCAGCTCGGGCAGCCGGCCGGGGACGGTGTGCAGGAACTGGGCGGCGAAGAACGTCATGAACGCGAACACCCCCAGCGAGTGCCCGCGCGGCCCCCAGCGCCGGGCGTACACCCCCGCCCCCACGACGGCGAGGAAGGCCGCGTCACGGGCGACGGGCACGTCGTGCAGCACGGCCGCGAGAGTCAGCACCGGCAGCCCGGCGACCGGGAGCAGCGCGGTGGTCACGGCCTGTCCGCGCACCGTCGCGTCCGTGACCGTGAACAGCGCGAGCAGCGCCGCCAGGCCACCGGTGATGGTCGCCACCAGTGAATGCCCGGTCAGAGCGCACAGCGCGACGGCGAGCCCGATACCGAGCACGGCGCGCGAGGCGAACCGCAGTCGCACCCGCCCGGGATCCGGTGCCACGAACGCCCTCTTCAGCAAGCTGCCCCGCCCCTTCCCCACCCTGCGCCCCAACCGCACGGTGGGCGCATGGAAAAGGCGCCGCGGGGGTCCGCAGCGCCATCGACTCCGCCATTTGAGCATCCGGAGGGCTGGTGGTTCAACAGGGATCACTTTCACTGAGCCATTGGATCTGTCGAGGGGAGATTCTCTCCGCCATCAGCCTGCCAACGGCACACCGTCGTCGAGGGCTCCCCCACTCCCGTTGGCCCGCGCGCCGTCCATCGCCCTGGGCCATTGGTACAGTCGGCGCCGATCACGAACGTGCGAGGAGGTCCGCCGGATGGCCGTGGACGAGCTGGACACCCGCATCCTGCGTCTGCTGCTCGAGCAGCCGCGTACGAGCGTGCGGGAGTACGCCCGGCTCCTGGGCGTCGCGCGCGGCACCCTTCAGGCCCGCCTGGACCGGCTGGAGCGGGACGGCGTGATCACCGGCACGGCGCCGTCGCTCTCGCCCGCCGCGCTGGGCCACCCGGTGCTCGCGTTCGTGCACATCGAGGTCACCCAGGGCCACCTCGACGACGTGGGCGACGCGCTGGCCGCCGTACCGGAGATCGTGGAGGCGTTCTCCATCACCGGCGGCGGCGACCTCCTCACCCGGGTCGTGGCGCGCGACAACGCACACCTGGAGGACGTGATCCAGAAGCTGATCAGCCTGCCCGGCGTGGTCCGCACGCGCTCCGAGGTCGCGTTGCGCGAGCGGGTGCCGCACCGGCTGCTGCCGCTGGTGGAGTCGATCGGGCGGGCGGCCGGGAAGTAACGCCGGCGTTCGCAACTTTCCGTCCCGTCAGGACCGTTGACGACCCCTCATCACCCCTCTAACGTCTGGTCGACCATCCGCACACCGTTCGTCATATCGGACAACGAATGGCGATCGCCTGTGCCGATCACCTGTGGACCGGAGGAGCAGCACATGGCACCGCCCCTCACCCGACGGACGCTTCTGCGCAGCGCGATGCTCGCGGCGGCGGCCGTTCCCGTGTTCTCCGCCACGGCCGCCACGCGGGCCTCGGCGACGCAGTCTCCGCCCCCGGCCGCCTGGTCCCTCCTGCCCTTCGGCCTCGAGGACGTCACGCTCGGCCCCGGCGTCTTCGCCGCCAAGCGGCAGCTGATGCTCGACCACGCACGCGGCTACGACGTGAACCGGCTGCTCCAGGTCTTCCGAGCCAACGCCGGCCTCTCCACCCTCGGCGCGGTCGCCCCCGGCGGCTGGGAAGGTCTGGACGGGGAGGCCAACGGCAACCTGCGCGGCCACTACACCGGCCACTTCCTGACGATGCTCTCCCAGGCGTACGCGAGTACCGGCGAGCGGGTGTTCGCCGACCGTATCCGCACGGCGGTCGGCGCGCTGACGGAGGTCCGCGAGGCCCTGCGGCACGACCCCGTCGTCCTGAGCACCGACGGGCGGTCCGGTACGGCGGTGGAGAACGTCCGCGGCTCCTACAAGTACGTCGACCTGCCCGTCGGCGTCCTCGGGGACGCCACGGCGATCACCCTCGCCGCCTGGGTGAAGCCCACCCACGACGCCGGCTGGACCCGGATCCTCGACTTCGGCAACGACACGACCCGCTATCTGTACCTGGCCGCCCGCAACGCGAGCGGCGTGCCCCGGTTCGCCATCACCACCGGCGGGGCGGGCGGCGAGCAGGGGCTCGACGGCACGGCCGCGCTGCCCCTCGGCCGGTGGAGCCATCTGGCGGTGACCCTCACCGGTGGCACCGGGACCCTGTACGTCAACGGCACGGCCGTGGCCCGGAACACCGCCATGTCACTCACCCCGGCCGCCCTCGGCACCCTCACCGGCCACTGGCTCGGCCGGTCCCACTACGCGTCCGATCCCGTCTTCGCGGGCGCCTTCGGCGGCTTCGACGTCTGGTCACGCGCGCTGACCGCCGACGAGGTCACCGGGTTGCAGAACGGGCGGGCAGCCGGCGACCTCGTCTCGTACGCCTTCGACGAGACCTCGGGATCCACGTTCGCGGACTCCTCCGGACGCGGCCTGACCGCCACCCTGCGCCGCACCTGGGGCGGGCCCAGCCATCCCGGGTTCCTCGCGGCCTGCCCGGAGACCCAGTTCATCCAGCTGGAGTCGATGACCGGCAGCGACTACACGAAGGTGTGGGCGCCCTACTACACCGCCCACAAGATCCTCAGGGGTCTGCTGGACGCGTACCTCGCCACCGACGACGACCGCGCGCTGGACCTGGCGTCCGGGATGTGCGACTGGATGTACTCCCGCCTGTCGAAGCTGCCCGCGGCGACGCTCCAGCGCATGTGGGGCATCTTCTCCAGCGGCGAGTTCGGCGGCATCGTCGAGGCGATCTGCGATCTGCACGCCCTCTCCGGAAACGACGAACACCTGGCGCTGGCCCGGCTGTTCGACCTCGACAAGCTCATCGACGCCTGCGCGGCCGACACCGACACGCTCGACGGCCTGCACGCCAACCAGCACATCCCGATCTTCACCGGGCTGGTGCGGCTCTACGACGCGACGGGTGAGGCGCGCTACCTCACCGCCGCGAAGAACTTCTGGCGGATGGTCGTACCGCACCGCGTGTACGGCATCGGCGGCACCAGCACGGGCGAGTTCTGGAAGGCGCGGGACGTCATCGCGGGGACGATCGGCACGACCACCGCCGAGACGTGCTGCGCGTACAACATGCTGAAGCTGAGCCGGACCCTCTTCTTCCACGAGCAGGACCCCGCGTACATGGACTACTACGAGCGGGCCCTGTACAACCAGGTCCTCGGCTCCAGGCAGGACACCCCGGACGCGGAGAAGCCGCTGGTCACGTACTTCATCGGGCTCAACCCGGGCCATGTGCGCGACTACACCCCCAAGCAGGGCACGACCTGCTGCGAGGGCACCGGCATGGAGAGCGCCACCAAGTACCAGGACTCGGTGTACTTCAGGGCGGCCGACGGCGGCTCGCTGTACGTCAATCTCTACAGCCCGTCCACGCTCACCTGGGCGGAGCAGGGCGTCACCGTCACGCAGAGCACCGGCTTCCCGCGCGAGCAGGGCAGCACGCTCACCGTCCGGGGACGCAGGGCCGCCTTCGCGCTGCGGCTGCGCGTGCCGTCCTGGGCGACGGCCGGTTTCCAGGTCACGGTCAACGGGCGGAAGGTGCACGGGACGCCCACGCCCGGCAGTTACTTCACCGTGTCGCGGACCTGGCGGGACGGGGACGTCGTCCGGGTGGCGATGCCGTTCCGGCTGCGGGTGGAGAAGGCGTTGGACGACCCGTCCCTGCAGACCCTGTTCCACGGCCCGGTCAACCTCGTCGCCCGCAACTCCGCCACCACCTACCTGGAGTTCGGCCTCTACCGCAACGCGGCCCTCTCCGGCGACCTGCTGCCCTCTCTCACGCCGGTGAGCGGGAAACCGCTGCACTACACGCTCGACGGCACCGAGTTCGCCCCCTTCCTCGAGGGCACCGAGGATCCGACACACGCCTACATACGGCGGGCCGAGCCCCGGATCGTCTTCGCTGACACCGACTCGGGCGTGGCCAACCCGGCGAAGGCGGAGGGCACCACCCTGCTCGACGAGGTGTGGGCGGGAGCTCCGTTCGCCGGGAAGCCGGCGCTGGTGGCGCGGGTGCGCACGGTGGTGGACGCGTGGGTCGCGGCCGGGCTGCTCGGCACGGCCGACGGAGCGAAGGTGGTGAGCACCGCGCGCGGGGCGACGTACGTGCCCTGACGCCGGGGAGAGGTCGCTACGACCGGCGGCGGGGCTTGCCGCCGCCGGTACCGCGCCGGCCGCCCCCGCCCTTCGCGCCGCCGCCCTTCGCTCCCCCGCCCTTCGCTCCCCCGCTGCGGCCTCGGGCAGCGGCGCCCCCGGCCGTGCTCTTGCGCGCGGCGCCACCCGGCTGCGGCTTGCGCCGCTCGCCCTTGCGCTCCTGAGCCTGCGGGGTACGGCCCCGCGTGCTGTTGACGGTGCGGCCCCGGACGATGCCGATGAGGTCCTCGACCAGCTCGGTGGTCGCCTCCTCGGGCCAGGAGAGGGCGACGTCCGACCGGGGGGCGTCGACGACCGTGCGGTAGGTGAGGTCCTTGCGGTGGTGGAGGCGGGCCAGGGACTGCGGGACGACCAGGACGCCGATGTTCGCCGCGACCAGATCGATCGCGTCCTCGGTGGTGGCCGGACGCTCGAAGGCGGCCTCGCCGGGCGGCTGCTCCCAGCCGAGGACGTCGTCGAGGGGGTGCAGGACCACCTCGTCGGCGAGGTCCTCCAGAGTGACCTCCTCGGCCGCCGTGATCACGTGGTCCCTGGGCACCACGACGACGGTCGTCTCCGTGTACAGGGGGATCGCGCTGAACACCGTACGGTCCACCGGGAGGCGCACGAAGGCCGCGTCGGCGGCGCCCTCGCGCAAGACCTCGGAGGCTTCGGCGAGGGGCACCTGGAGGAGGGTGAGGGGCGTGTCGGGCAGGCGCTCGTGCCAGATCCGCACCCACTTGGCGGGCGTCACTCCGGGGACGTACGCGAGCCGGAACGAGGGGGAGTCCGCCGAGTCGGTCATCCCGCCAGGTTACCGGCTGTGGTCGGAGCTCTCCGCGGCGGCCGATACCCTGGACCGTATGAAGTCGCAGCAGAGCACCCAGACGATGAAGCCCGCCACCGCGGCGAAGAAGCTGGGTGTGCACCTCCCCGCCACGCCCGCCGAGTTCCAGGAGGGCGTGGTCTCACGCGCCGAGCTGACCGAACTCCAGGCGAACCCGCCCGAGTGGCTGGTCGAGCTGCGCGAGTCCGGCCCGCACCCGCGTCCGGTGGTCGCGGCCAAGCTCGGCGTCTCCATCGCGGGCCTGGCCCGCGGCGGGGTGACCGAGGCGCTCACCACCGAGCAGATCGAGGCCCTCAAGGACGCCCGGCCCGAGTGGCTGGAGAAGGAGCGCGCCACCCAGGCCGAGGTCCGCAAGGAGACCGTCCGCATCAAGAAGCGCAACGCGGAGCGGGCCGAGTCCTGACCCCGGCCGTCGACGCGGTCGTCGTCGGCGCGGCACCAGGATGCTGAGGGCCTTGGCGCAGACGACGGCGGCGATGGCCGACGGGGCCGGGGTGCTGCCCGAGCCCGAACCGGCCGACCAGCGCGGCGAGCACCGGGCTGACGCTCATGATCAGGCCGAACGTGGCAGCGGGCACGTGCCGCAGCGTGAAGAGGTCGGCGAGGCACCGCGGAGGAGAGGACCCCGGCGGCGACGGCACAGCCGACGTCCCGGGCTGCCGGCGGGTGGCGCAGCATCGGGACCACCGCCGACCGGCAGGAACAGCAGGGC
The DNA here is from genome assembly GCF_042737375.1 of Streptomyces sp. NPDC060000. NCBI lineage: Bacteria > Bacillati > Actinomycetota > Actinomycetes > Kitasatosporales > Streptomycetaceae > Streptomyces > Streptomyces sp. NPDC060000. The sequence goes on along the minus strand of NZ_JBHWUU010000005.1, from coordinate 105,464 downwards.
GGAGACGGTCGCGGCGGCCGTCGGGGCCTGGGCGCCGGGGACGCACCGGCCGGCGGTGCGGTTGAGCAGGATGCACGACGCCCGGCACACGGCGGCCGGCAGGCCGAGCCCCAGCCCCAGGTAGTCGGTCGAGGACCGCGGGCGCATCAGGGTGACCGCGCCCCGCCGCCGCGATGATCGCGCAGCAGGCGTCGACCCGGCGGCGCGCGGCGGCCGGCGCCATGGCCGGCGGCCCGGGGAACTCCAGGGTCACCGCGAGGCCGAGCCCGACACGGTCGACGGCCGTGTACAGCGACAGGTTCTTCGCCCCGAAGACCGGCCGCAGCGTCGGGATGACCGCCGAGCCGACCGCCAGACCAGTGCTCGCGGCCCGGCGTCGCCTACCGGCCGGCCGGTGCGTAACGCCGAGCCCGTCGCCGTCCGTCCGGTGTGGTGGCGCGCCGACCCGCACCCCGCGACCCAGGCCGTGGTCGAGCTGCTCACCACGTCGTACCGCGCACCGTGAATCCCCTGAGTCGCCCGGAACCCGTCGGTTTGACTACGATCTGGGCAGGTCCACCGACGTGGGTGTTTCGAGGTTGCTGGGGGTTGGGATGGTCGCTGGTCGTGTGGTGCGCTTCGACAGTCAGCGCGGTTACGGTTTCATCGCGCCCGACGACGGCGGGGAGGATGTCTTCCTGCACGTCAACGACATGCTGATGCCCGAGTCGCAGGTGCGCCGGGGCATCGTGGTGGAGTTCGAGATCGAGGACGGCGAGCGCGGTCCGAAGGCGTCCGGCGTACGGCTCGCGCGAGGTGCGGACGGCCAGCCCCTCGCCGCCGACGACGACGTGCTGTGCGATGTGCTCAGCACGGAGGAGTTCACCCGGGACGTCACCGAGGCGCTGCTGACGGCGGCGCCCTCGCTCACCGGTGAGCAGATCGTCCAGGTGCGCGCCGGGCTGGCGCAGTTCGCCAAGAACCATGGGTGGGTCGAGGGCTGACGCCACCCGCCTCGCCGTGGACGCGTGGCGTCCGCGATGAGGCCCGGCACAGGTCGATGGCCCGCGCTGCCTTCCTGCCCGAACAGGGGGCCGGCCTGCACTCCCGTCCTCCTCGATCCCGGGGGGCCGCCCGCCCCGTAGTCTTCCGGATCCCGTTGTCAGTGGCCTGATCTACAGTTCCCGTCACTTGATCACTGCGGGTGCGGGAGGCACACATGGGGTGGGTGTCGGCCGGCGACTACGAAGTCGCCCTCGATGACGGCAAGGTGGTGTGCCGCAACGCGGCGGGGCGGCGGTTGAAGTCCGTGCCGCCCAAGATCGCCGACGAGCCGGCCGTGGTGGGCCTGCGTCAGCTCACCGAGTGGCTGGAACGGCACGAACGCCAGTGCCTGGCCGACGTGGAGCGGTGGATGGTGCGCTCGCTGCCGGTGCCGTTCGCGGTCCTCGCGCAGGTGTGGCCCGACCCCGCCTGGCAGGCCGCGCTGCGCGACCTGGTCGTCACCGGAGCCGACGGCGAGGTGGCCGGATTCCTGCGGGACGCCGATCCCGAGCGCGGCCTCGGTCTGGTCGACCTCGACGGCGACACCGTCCGCATCACGCCCGAACTCGTCCGTCTCCCGCACCCCGTGCTCCTCGACGACCTGGAGGAACTGCGGGAGTTCGCCGTCGAGCTCGGTGTAGGGCAGCGCGCCCAGCAGCTCTTCCGCGAGGTGTGGCGGCGTCCAGCGACGCTCGACACGGAGGGCACCTCGGTCGAGGAGTACGCGGGCGGCGCCTTCAAGGAGCAGCGGTTCCTGCACGGCCGGGTCACCCAGCTCGGCTACCGCGTGCGCGGCGGACACGCCGTCGCTTCGGTCCTCGAGGACCACCGCACCGTCGAGGCCCGGGTGTGGGTCGGCGACTACGAGGGCCACCAGGAGGCGGAGACCGGCCCCCTGATGTTCACCGACTCCGCGGGCCGGGTGCTGAAGCTCGGGCAGATCGGGCCGGTGGCCTGGTCCGAGGGCATGCGCATGGCGGCGGCCCTGTACGCCGGGCGCGACATCGAGGACGAGGAGCAGGCGGCATGACGACCTACGACGAGGCCACCGCGAGCGCGCTGCTCGACGCGGGCGCCGTCCTGCCCCCGGGCAGCACCGACCGCGAGGACGCCGACGCCCTCACCGTGCGCAGGTACTCCCATCCCGCGCTGGACGACCGGCAGATCGTGCGGCTGGTGCCGGGCACCCTGGGCGAGGCCGAGGACCTGGCGCTGGAGTTCCTCGGACTGGCCCGGGACCCGAAGACCCCCGTGGTCGGCCAGGTGCGCCGGGAGACGCTCGGCTTCCCTGCCTGGGCGCTGGTCAACGACCCGGCGAACGGCCACCACGCGCTGGCGCTGGTCAAGGACGTCGAGCGGTTCGCGCGGCAGGCCAAGTCCCGCCCCGGCACGGCCAAGGACGGCTTCGAGGAGCTCGGCACCCGGCTCGGCCGGGCGGTGCCGCACTTCCTGCCCACCTTCTACGAGCAGGCCGCCCGTGTCTTCCTCCAGTACGAGAACACCACGTACGCGTCCGCGTTCTTCGGCAAGGCCCGCGAGGCCGAGCGGGTGCACGCGCTGAAGGTGGACGAGGAGCGGCAGCGGGCCGTGTTCCTGGAGTTCGCCTTCGCCGGGGCGCTCACGGTCAAGGCGCTCAAGGAGCACGTCAAGGCTCTCGCGGCCCGGCTCGACGCGGCCGAGGCCTGGTCGCAGTTCCGGCAGTTGACGGTGGAGCGCTGCGCGGCCGGGATGCCGCCGTACGCCTCCCTGCCGCAGGACGCGCGCGGGCTGATCAGGGCCGCCGGTCTCGACCGGGTCACCGAGGAGTGCGGGCTGGTCGCGGAACTGCTCTCCTCGCCCGCCGCGGTCCGGGCCCCCGCGTCCTTCTGGAACGCCTACCGGACGACGCTCGCGGTCCTCGCCGAGCGGCGACCGCAGGTGCGGGAGCGGCTGTTGGAGATCATGCCGGCCGGCCTCGGGCGGTCCGTCGAGGACGACGAGTTCTGGCTGGCGCTGCTCGTGGAGTGCGGGGCGGATCTGCTCCTCACCGGTGAGACGCCCGCCGACGTGGACCCGGCGGACTGGCTCGGCCGGTGGGCGCAGCACCGCAAGCACGGTGGCAACGTCAGCCGCCGTTCCCCGGCCACCCTGACCCTCGTGGAGCGGATGGCGCCCCGGCTGCGCGAGGTCGGCCGTCCCGTGGATCTGTGCTCGGGCCGCTGGCACGCCGGCGCCGATCTCGACCTGCTGGACCTGTGCGCGGCGCAAGGCGTGCCGCTGACGCTGCCCGGCCCCGACCAGGTCGTGTACCTGTCCCTGGACCGCTGGTTGCGCGAAACCCTGCCCGGCGGACGCGACCTGACCGCGACGGCGGCGGACCCGCGGCTGCGACGGCTGCTGTACGCCGACATCGGCACCGTCAGCGGCCACCGCCCCGCGCCCGAGGTGCTGGAAGGCCTGGCCGCCCACCCGGTCCTCGGTGACGTGCTGCGCGAGTGGCTGGACGACGCGGCCGGGGAGCTGACCTCGGCGGTCGGCCTGCCCGCCGCACGGGCGGCGCTGGAACGGCTGCGCCCCTTGCGCGCGGTGGCCGCCCGGGTCAGCCCGGCGGCCGTCGCCGAGGTCGCCGCGCACGCGGTCGCACCGCTGCTCGGGCACACGCTGCGCGCGGGCGTCCTGGACGAGCTGGGCTGGCCCGCGCTGGACGAGGCGCTGCGGCGGCTCGACGCCGAGACCCGGCGCGACCGCGACGACACGCTGAGCGTCAGCGAGGCCTGGCCCGCGCTCATCGTGGCCCGCGCCCACAAGGTGCTGGTCGTCGGCCCCGACGAGATCCTGCTGGAGCACGATCTGCGGCTGCCCGTCGAGCTGGACCGCTGGCAGCGCCCGCGCTACCGCTACACGGACGGCGAACTCCTCGTCATGTGGCGGCAGAACGGCAAGCAGTTCGGCTACTGGTCGGCCCGCCCGGCCGATGTGTTCCCCCTCGGCGGCGAGCAGATCCCGCAGTGGTACGGCGGCAACGACGCGGGTGAGCCCTCTATCCCGCTGCCCGCAGGCGGTCGGGCCACCGGTGGACGCACACTGCACGCCGGTGACACCGTCGTGCCGCCGGGCCGTCGCATCCTCGGTGACGGCACCACGTACTGGCGCCAGGGCAGGCAGGGCCGGCAGCAGGTCTGGCTCGAGTACGACCCGGCCAGCGGCACCCACGGGCGGGCCTCCCTGCCCGCCTTCCTGAAATCCGGCATCCACGAGGACGCGACCCTGCTGCCCCAGCACTGCGAGGTACTTCCCCTCCAACCCGGCCTGGAGCAGAGCCCGTTCGGCACGGACGGCACGGTGCTCGGCCGCTGGGTGCGCACCGAGGGCGAGGGCGCCGAGGCCCGTACGGTCGCCGGTACGCCGGACGGCCGGACGGTCACCCTGCCGTGGGCCGGTGGCCGGGCGCCGGGCGTCCTGCTCGGCGCGCTGCGGCTGCCCGGCGGGGCCGAGCCCGTCGCCGTCGGTCTGCACCGGCAGATCGCCCTGTACGCGGGTGACGACACGTCCGCCGCCGGGGAACTGGGCCGGGTGACGCCGATGGAGCGCGGCGGCGAGTTCGCCGCCGGCACCCGGTTCGTCCCGCCGGTCGGCTTCTGGCACGCTCTTCGTCCGCGTGACGAGCGCGCGTCGGCGGTGCTGCGCGCGCTGACCGACGAGCAGGCGGCCGACGTGCTGCGGGCGGCGGCGGAGGCGCTGACGCGACGGCAGGAGAAGCTGGCGGCGGCCCGGGTGATCGACGGGGCTTCGGAGGCCGGTGCCGTCGTGGCGCCCGCCGACGAGGTCGTCCAGGAGGTCGTGACCCGCGCCCTGCCCTCGCTCGGCGACGCGAACCTCGTCGCGGGTGTGGCCGCGCTCGTGCGCGCGGCGCTCCGGCTCGGGGAGTCGACCGCCGCGTTCGTGGCACCTCCGGTCGAGCGGCCGAAGGCGGAACGGCAGCGCGTGGACGGCATGTTCGCCGACCTCAGGCCCGAGTACGGCGACGACGCGACGCTGCGCGAGGCCACCACCGGCCTCACCGAGCTGCACGGGTGGTGGGGCAGCGAGACCCGCTGGAACACGCTGCGCCAGATCCGCGCCGTGAACCACGTGCTGTCCGGGAAGCCGGCCGACGGCAAGGCCCTGGCCGAGGCCGCCCGGTCCACCGGAGCCGCAGACGGGTGGCGCAGCGACGAGTTCACCCTCCCGGGCATCGGCCTGGTGTGGACACCCGCGCTGGACGTGCTGCGCCCGCTCGCGTACCGCGCCGCCTCCGCCACGGTGACCGAGGCGCACCGCGAGGCGCTGCTGCTGCTGTTCGAGGCGATCACGGACGGGCCGCTGGCCGCCGCCGGGGGCGCCCTGCGCGAGGTCGTGCTGAGCGAGCCGCACGAGAAGCAGGAACGCGTCGGTCAGGTGCTGCGCCGGGACGGCCGTGTCGTCGTGGTGCTCGGCTGCCAGAACGTCGACCGGCAGGCGGGGCGGGTGCACTGGCTCGCCCTGGACCACGATCCGGCCGGCGGATCCGGTGCGATCGCCCACTTCACACTGGAGCGGGAGACCGCGCATCCGGCGCTGTTCCCCGCCGACGCGCTGGCCGCCGTCACCGCCCTCGTCCGGGACAAGGGCCCGGCGCCCTGGCAGCCTGAGGCGTCCGACGCCCTCGCCGCCGCGGCACACGGCGGGCTGGGTCCGCTCCAGGCGGCTCTGCTGCTCGCCGGAAAACCGAAACAGCTCACGGCCGAGGTGATATCCGCGACCGGGCTGAAGCCGCGCCAGAAGGAGCTGGGCGACACCCTGCTGTCCACGGTCGCAAGCGGTGACCGGGCGGCCCTGGTCGGCGCGCTGCTGCCCGCGAACCCCGGTGACCTGTGGACGGCCGGGCCGGACACCGCGGCCGCGGGCCGGGTGTGGGCCGAGCGGCTCGGCAAGGTCGTGCGGCTGCCCGAGGATCTCGCCGCCGAACTCTCCCTCGGCGGCACGCCCCTCGGCTCCGCCGAGCAAATCCTGAATCCGCGGCTGACCCCCTGGATCAGCCGCGTCACGGTCCAGCGGCCGGACAAGGACGGCAACCTGTTCGCGGAGGACCGGGCGGCGCTGCCCGGTCAGAGCGACCTGCGGGGTGCCGTGGCCGCCCTGTCCGGCCTCGCGTACCACCTGCCGTTCGGGCACCCCCTGCGGGCCGTCCTGCCGGAGAGCCTCGCCGCGTTGCGCCGCCGCCTCGCCGATCCGGGCCTGCTGCTCGACCTGGACATCGCATGGACGGACAAGGGTTCCTCGACCGCCGTCGAAGTGCGCAAGGCATACGGGCTGCCCGCCACCGGGGGCGCCGACGCGCACGGTCTGACGCACGTGGGCGAGGCGCTGGTGCTGCGCCCGTGGTACGGCGACCAGGAGACCGTCCTGGTCCGGCCGAGCGCGCTGCGTTCTCCCGACGACCCCGTGTTCGGGCTGGTCGAGGGGCTGGTCGGGCCGGGACGGAGCGAGGGCATGTGGGCCCTGCGCACCATCCTCGACGGGGAACTGACCCGCGCGCTCGCGGCGGGGGGCGATCCCGGGGAACCCGCAGGACACGCCCAGAACCCGGCTTTCACCGTGCCGGAGCTGGTCGCCGAGGTCGCCGCGCACCACGCTCTGGGCGAGGACGCGGCGGCGCTCTACCTCCAGTTGCTGGCTCTCCCGGACCCGACGGACCGCAACTGTGCCCGCTGGACCGGCTGGAAGCCCGCCCGGACGAAGAAGGCACGCGCCGAACTCGCGGCGAGCGACCTGGTCGTCGAGGCCAAGCGGGCGCGTGCCGGGCGCACCCTCTTCCTGCCGTGCGGCTGGCTGGACCTGAGGTCCCCCGCGCTTCCGGTGGAGATCTGGAAGGAGGGCCTGTACGCGGTCCGCGCCTACTCGGGCGTGGTGCCGCTGGTGCCGGTGCCCGAGCTGTTCACGCGCGCGTGGGAGCGCGTCCGCTCCGGCGACGCCCCGGCCTACGAGCAGCTCACCACCCGCGCCACCCGTAAGGGCCGTCGCCGATGACCACTGTCCCGCCCCACCTGGAAGAGCGCGCGCCGATGATCACCACCGCCCCCTCCCCCGGCTCCGCCGGCCCCGTCCGCCAGATCGTCCCGCCCGAGGACCGGTACGCAGACGAGCTGGCCTTCCTGGCCGCGTACGACGACGGGCCGCGCCCGCCCGCCTGGCGGCTCACCCCGCGCGCCGTCGTCACGTTCGTCATGGGCAGCGACGGCCGCGCCCTGAAGCTGCCCGACGGAGCCGGGGCGCCCGACGGGGTGCCGCGCCGACTGGTGGTGGAGGGGAAGTTCGTCGGCGACCGGGCGCTGGTGGAGCGGTGCGTGGTCACGCTGGCCGGTGAGCGCGGGCTGCTGCTCGTCGGCGAGCCCGGTACGGCCAAGTCGATGCTGTCCGAGCTGCTGTCCACCGCGGTGTGCGGCACCAGCGGGCTGGTCGTACAGGGTACCGCCGGTACCACCGAGGACCAGCTCAAGTACGGCTGGAACTACGCCCTGTTGCTGGCGCAGGGGCCCAGCCGGCAGGCGCTGGTGCCCTCGCCGGTGCTCACCGCGATGTCGCGGGGCGCCGTCGCCCGGGTCGAGGAGATCACACGTTGCCTGCCCGAGGTGCAGGACTCCCTGGTCTCGCTGCTGTCGGAGCGGCGCATCGCCGTACCCGAACTCGCGGGCACGGAGGACGCGTTGGCGCACGCCGCGCCCGGCTTCACCCTCATCGCCACGGCCAACCTCCGGGACAGGGGCGTCTCGGAGATGTCCGCGGCCCTCAAGCGCCGTTTCAACTTCGAGACGGTCGGGCCGATCCCGGACCTCGATGCCGAGACGGCACTGGTGCGCAGCCAGGCCCGGGCCTCGGTGGAGCGGGTCGGGGCATCCTTCCAGGTCGACGACGCCGTGCTGGAGGCCCTGGTCACCGCCTTCCGTGATCTCCGTGAGGGCCGGTCGGCGGAGGGCTGGGAGGTCGAGCGGCCTTCCACGGTGATGAGCACCGCTGAGGCCGTGTCCGTCGCGGGCGCGCTGGCGCTCTCGGCGGCGTACTTCCCGGGCGACCGGGATGTTCTGGGGCTGCTGCCGGGCCATCTGCTGGGCGTGGTCCGCAAGGACGACCCTGCCGACGCGGCCCGGCTGCGCGGCTACTGGGACGGGCCCGTCCGGCGCCGCGCCGAACAGGGTTCCGCCACCTGGCGCACCCTGTGGGACCTGCGCACGGTCCTGGAGGGCTGACAGCCGTGTCCCTCCACCCCACCGCACCGGACGCACCGGGCTCACCGGCCTCCCCTGACTCACCGGCCTCCCTTCCCTCCCCTGACTCACCGGCCTCCCCTCCCTCCCCTGACTCACCGGCCTCCCCTCCCTCCCCTGACTCACCGGCCTCCCCTCCCTCCGCTGCCTCTCTGGCCTCCCCGGAGTCTCCTGGCTCCCCGGGCTTGCCGGACTCCCCGGGCTCCCCGGACTCCTCGGGCTCACCGGCCTCCCCTCCCTCCCCTGACTCTCTGGCCTCCCCGGAGTCCCCTGGCTCCCTGGCCTCCCCGGGCTTTCCGGGCTCCGCGGAATCCTCGGCCTCTCCGGGCTCCACGGACTCTCCGGATCCCCCGGACTCGGCGGCCTCTCCGGACTCCCCTGGTCCGGGCTCCCCTGGCTCCCCGGACTTGCCTGACTCCCCGGGGAATCCGGACGAGGCTCTCGCGGTCCTGACCTGCCCGGCCGGGCCCTATCTCATCGGCGTGCGGCATCATGCGCCCTCGCTGGCCGCGGCCGTGCCCGCGCTGCTGGACGAGGCGAAGCCCGACGTGGTGCTCGTCGAGCTGCCGGCCGAGATGCAGGAATGGCTGCCCTGGCTCGGGCACGAGGAGACCCTGGCCCCGGTCGCGCTCGCCGCCGCGCCCGGTGTCGGCGGGAGCGGGGACGGCGGGGGCGGTGGCCCGGCGTTCTATCCGTTCGCCGACTTCTCGCCCGAGCTGGCCGCCGTGCGCTGGGCCGCCCGGCACGGCGTCCCGGTGCTCGCCTGCGACCTGCCCCTCGCGGACCGGGCGTGGGGCGAGGGCCGCGACGGCACCGAGCAGGGCACGTCTCCCGGGCTCGCCGGTGCGCTGCGGGCCAGGCTCACCGGCCGTCCCGGGGACGACCTGTGGGACCGGCTCGTCGAGGCCGCCGCCCCGGGCTCCCCGCCCGAGGCGGTGCGCCGGGCGGCTCTGCTGACCGGGTGGGCGCTGCGCGAGGACGCGGCCGCCTCCGGCGGGGTGCCCGAGCTGGATCTGCGGCGCGAGCGATGGATGCGGTCCCGGATCGCCGAGGCCACCGCCCGGGGCGAGCGGGCCGCCGTGATCGTCGGCGCCTTCCACGCACCGGCACTGACCGGCCCGCCCGCCGCCGGCCACGACACCGCCGCAGCCCTCGAGGACCGCCCCGGAGCCACCGGACCGACCGACACCGGCCGGGCCGAAGCCACCGGTTCCACCGTCGGCGGGCGAGCCGGAGACGGTGGTTCGGGCGAGGGCGGACGGCGCGCGAGCGGCGTTCCGGGCCGGGTGGCGTGGACGACCTCGCTGATCCCGTACGCCTATGCCCTGCTGGACGAGCGTTCCGGTTACCCGGCCGGTATCCGGGACCCGGAGTGGCAGGACATGGTCCTGCGGGCGGCTGGCGATCCGGCGGCGCTGGAGGAGGCGCTGACACGCGCGGCCGTACGGGTGTGTGCGGCGTTGCGGGAGCTCGGGCATCCGTCCGGTCCGGCCGACGCGCGCGAGATCACCCGGCTGGCCTCGGATCTGGCCCGGCTGCGGGGGTTGCCGGCGGCGGGCCGGGGCGAGTTGGTCGAGGCGGTGCAGACGGTCCTCGCGCAGGGTGAGCCGTACGGGCGGGGACGCGCCGTCGCGAGGGCGATGGAACGGGTACTGGTCGGCACGCGCACCGGCCGGCCGGCGCCCGACGCGCCGCGCAGCGGCCTCGTCCCCGCGGTCGAGGCCGAGGTGGCGGGGCTGGGCCTGCCCGGGCCGGAGAACGCCTGGGGCCCGGCGCGGGACCTACGGCTCGACCCGCTGCGCTCGGACCTCGACCGGCGCCGTGAGCTGCTGCTGCGCCGGCTGACGGTGTGCGGGGTGCCCTACGGCGAGGCGCGGGAGGTCGTCGGCGCGGGCGGCGCCGAGGCCCTCGGTTCGCGCTGGGAGGTGAGGTGGACGCCGGCGACGGCGGCCATGCTGACCGCGGCCGGCGTGCGCGGGGTCACCTCGGCGCAGGCCGCCGACGGTGTGCTGCGGGAACGTCGGCGCGCGGAGCGGGACGCGGGCGGATCGACGGCCGCGCAGGTGCTTCAAGGGCTCGCACAGGCCGCGGAGTGCGGCCTTCAGCCGCTGGCGGACGAACGGCTCGACGACGTCGCCGAGGTGCTGCCCCTGGCCGGGACGCTGCCCGAACTCCTGGCCGGGCTGGCCCTGTCGGACCGGCTGCGGGCCGGTCATGTGCCGGGGCTCGGCCCCGACGGGGAGCGTACGCGGCGGGCGGCCGCCGTGGCCGAGCTGCTCACCGCGGCGGCGGTGCGGCAGGTAGACGGGCTGACCGGTTCCGAGGATCCGGCCGACGCCCACGCCCTGGTCGAACTCGCGCACCGGGCCGACCTGTTGGGCGGGATCCGGCTCACCGACGCCCTCGCCCGGCTGGCCGCCGACGGCTCCCCGCTGATGCGTGGCGCCGCCGGGGCCGTCCGGGTGCTGCTCGGGCAGGAGGGCGCCCGGGCCTTCGGCGACCGGGTCGCGTCCTGGGTGGACGGAGCCGTCGACGCCGAATCGCGGTCGGCCCTGACGGCTCGGCTGAGTGGGCTGCTGAGCGCCGCGGGTCCGCTGCTGGAAGCGGCGGCACCCGCGCTGGAGCCCCTGTTGGGCCGGGTCTCGGAGCTTCCCGACCGGGAGTTCCTCCACCGGCTGCCCGCGCTGCGCGGCGGCTTCGAGACCCTGAGTCCCGCGGCCCGCGACCGTCTGCTCGCGGCTGTCGAGGAACGCCTGGGCACGGGACGCGTGGCCGACACCGGGGGGCTCGACCCGGCCGCGCTCGCCGTCTGGGCGGGGGCGGACCTCGCGGCCCGCGCCACCCTGCGGTCGCTGAGCCTGCTTCCGGCGCCCGACGACGACGCACAGGCGCCCGCCGCCGCGCCTCGCACCGACAAGGCTCCCACCGAGGAGGCGGGACCCGCCGGGGAGGACCGTCTTCTCGCCCCCGCCGACCGCTGGCGGCTCCTGCTCGGCCGCCGAAGCGACCGGCTCCCGCATTCCGCACGCGCCCTGGCGACGGCTCTGGACGAGCTCTACGGCAGCGGGCGGGGCGAGGGCAGTCGTGGGGACCTGACGGGTCCGGGGGCCGGCGGCGGCCGGGAGGCGTCGTATCCAGGGGTGCGGGAGTGGTCGCAGGAGCTGGCCGCGCTGTTCGGGCCGGGCATCCGGGAGGAGGTACTTGCGGCGGCCGCCGCGTCGGGCCGCAACGACGTGCTCACCGAGCTGGACGCGGACAGCGTGCGCCCCTCGGTCGATCTGCTGCGCACGGTGCTGCGGCACGCGGGCGGGCTGCCCGAGGCCCGGCTGGCAGCGCTGCGTCCGCTGGTACGCCGGCTGGTCGAGGCGCTGACCCGGGAGCTGGCCACCCGGCTGCGCCCCGCCCTGCACGGCACGGTCCTGCCGCGTCCCAGCCGGCGTCCGGGCGGCGGGCTCGACCTCCCGCGCACCCTGCGCGCCAACCTGGCGACCGCGCGGCGCGGCCCGGACGGCACGATCCGGGTCATCCCCGAGCGCCCGGTGTTCCGTACCCGGGCGCGGCGGGCCGCCGACTGGCGGCTGATCCTGGTCACGGACGTGTCGGGGTCCATGGAGGCGTCCACGGTGTGGGCCGCGCTGACGGCCTCGGTGCTGGCCGGGGTGCCGACGCTGTCCACGCACTTCCTGGCCTTCTCCACCGAGGTCATCGACCTCACCGGCCAGGTCGAGGACCCCTTGTCGCTGCTCCTGGAGGTCAGTGTGGGCGGCGGCACGCACATCGCGGCGGGTCTTCGGCACGCTCGCGAACTGGTCACCGTCCCGTCGCGGACGCTGGTCGTGGTCATCAGCGACTTCGAGGAGGGATATCCGCTCGGCGGACTGCTCTCCGAGGTGCGTGCGCTGGTCGGTGCGGGATGTCACGTCCTGGGCTGCGCGAGCCTCGACGACACGGGCCGGCCGCGCTACTCCACGGGCGTCGCGGGTCAACTCGTCACCGCGGGCATGCCCGTGGCCGCTCTCAGTCCGCTCGAACTCGCCCGCTGGGTAGGGGAGAAGATCGCATGAGCCCGGACCTGTTGCCTCCGGTCGCCCCGTCCGTCACCGCGGAACTCGTCGAGGCGCTCTCGCCCCGGCTGCGCAAGCGGCTCGACGCGGGCATCGCCAAGCTGGCGGCTCGTCCGGTGGTCCGTGCGGGCGACACCGTACGGATCGCCGTCGACGACGACACCGACCTCGAACTGCGCGCCCCCGGGGGCGCGGTGACCAGCGCCGACGCGATCCGTTGCGGTTGCCTGCTCGCCCCCGACTGCCTGCACCGCGCGGCGGCGGCCTCGGCCGCACCGGTGGCCGGCGACACTCCCGACAGCACGCCCGCCGACCAGCCCGACGGCACTCCCCCGCAGCCGGAAGACGAAGGGGCACCGCCGCCGGACGCCGCCGAAACCGCCGCCCCGGCCCAACTCGCCGCCGCACGGGCCGTGTACGACGCGGGGGCCGCCGTACTCGAAGCCGGTGCGGACGGATCCGGTGCCGTGCTCCAGGCGGCGCTTCTGCGTGCCGCCCACACCGCGCGACTCGCGGGCCTCCCCCGGTTCGCCGCCTCCGCGGTCTCCGTGGTCAACGGGATACGCGCGGCCCGCTCCGCCGATCCCGCCCACCGGCTGACCGATCTTGTCGACGCCCTGCGCACCGTCCTCGGTATGGCACACCGCCTGCCGCTCGCGACCGGCCCCGACCTGGCCGAACTGCGCGGCACCGTACGTCAGCCCTACACCCCGGACGGTTCGCTGCGACTGTACGGGCTCTTCTCCGAGCCCGTCCTGACAGCGACCGGGTACGCGGGCGCCGTCACCTGGACGGCCGACGCCGAGGGCCGCCTCTACACGGTCTCCGACGTGGCTCCGGGCGGGCCCGGCCGGGCGACCGGCGCCGCCGACCGAGCCGTACGGATCGGTGACACCGCCCTGACCCACCGTGAGCTGTCGCGCGCGGGCCTCGCGGTCTCCGGCGCCACCGTGTCCCCGACCGGCCGGCTCGGCGCGGGGGCCGGGGTGCGGGCGGTACGCGCGTCGGGTGCCGAGTGGAGCGCCGAGCCGCTGGACCGGCTGTGGACGGTGCCGGTCGCCGAGCAGGTCGCGCGCGCCCTGAACGGCGGCCAGGATCTGCTCTTCCTCGACGTCACCCTGGCGGGCGCGATCCGCGAGGCCAGGGGGGACAGCCTGCTGGCCGACTGCGACGGCCTCGCGGTCCGGCTCGCCACGGCCCACGACGACCCCGGGCTCCCCTACCGCGACAACCTCCGGCTCCTGGCCGCCGCCCGGGGCGGTCGGCTGCGGGTCGTCGCGCGTCTCGCGCCGGGGCCGCTCCCGCGTGCCCTGCTGCTCGCCGCCGAACACCCGGCCCGGCCCGGTGCCCGGCTGGACCTGGGCCTGGACCGCCTCCAGCATGCGGACCTGCCCACGGTGCCGGCCGCGCCCGCCGCCGGCGCTCCCCCGGTGGACGAGGCCCCGTTGCACCTCCTGCGCCGCCGTGTGCACCAGGCCGTGTCCGGGGGCCGCCGAGTGCTCGGCTTCCCGGACAGCGGGACGGGTGACGGCGGGCGGCTGCGGCGCGTCGGTCTCGTCACCGCGGCCGACCTGCTCGGTGACCTCCGGGCCGCCGCGGCTGACCGCTCACGCGACGCCTTCGGCCGGCTGCTCCCCGCGGACCCGGGCCGCTTCGCCCGCGCCTGGCTGGCCGCCGCGCTCTACACCGGCGAGGTCGAGCGGGCGCTGTGCGCGGCGGCCTGGGGAGCGACGGCGGCGACGGCCGCACGGGAGGCGGCGCACGCGGAAGTTGCGGCGGCGGACGCGAAGACGGTGACCACGGCGGAGGCGGTGACCACGGTGGAGGCCGCGGCGACGGTGGAGGCGGCGGCGGAGGCGGAAGGACGCTGAATCCGATGCCTCTAGGACAGCATCTGACCTCTATCGCTCCTAACGTGGTGCTCGACCGCGGAACAGCACTCACGGAAGCAGGCGACCATGAGCAAGCACACCACCAGGCTCGACGAGACCGCAGCAGCACCGGCAGCCGCCGTCGGCGGGGAGCGTGCCGATCTGCTGGAGTCGCTCGCCAAGCAGCGGCACTTCCTGCGCTTCACCACCCGTGATCTCACCGATGAACAGGTCGGCCTGCGGCCCACCGCCGGCGAGCTCTGTCTCGGCGGTCTGATCAAGCACGTCTCCTCGATGGAGCGGAAGTGGGCGGCCTTCATCGTGGACGGCCCGTCGGTGATGGGCGACTTCAACAACATGACGGAGGAGGACTGGGCCCGCCGGGCCGACGAGTTCCGGATGCTGCCCGGTGAGACGTTGGCGGGTGTGCTGAAGGAGTACGACGAGGTGGCGCGCCGTACCGACGAGCTGGTCGCGTCACTGCCCGATCTGGACGCGGGGCACCCGCTGCCGCCCGCACCGTGGTTCGAGTCGGGCGTGCGCTGGTCGGCCCGCCGGGTCCTGCTGCACATCGTCGCCGAGACGGCCCAGCACGCCGGTCACGCCGACATCATCCGCGAGTCGCTGGACGGCGCGAAGAGCATGGGCTGAGGCGCCCACGGCGGACGATGCCGTCGACGGCCCCGGCGCCGTCGACGGCATCGTCAGGGGCCTGGACGCCCGCGCAACCGCCCGGACCCTACGCCTGTGCGACCGTCCGGGCCCTGGACGCCCACGCCGTCGTGCCGGACAGCGACCAGCCCTGCGCCGAGCCGCCGGATGCTCGCGCGACGGGCTGGGCCCCGCACATCGCCCGCATCGAACCGGGCCGGGTCCTCCTACGGCCGTAGTCCGATGCGTGCCCATGCTCCCGGGGCGTCCGTGGCGCGTCCCGGGGTCAGCGGCCCATGCCTATGAGGCCCGTCAGATAGCTCCACAGCGACGAGCGCTGCCGGACCTCCGCGTCGGGCAGATCGGTCCCGGCCGGTTCCGTGTCCGGGACCTGAGCGGACGGTTGCTCCGGCCTCGTGGCGAGTTCGTACCGTACGGGCAGGGAGCGCAGGCCCCGCATGAAGGGCGAGGAACGCCAGGGCAGTTGGTCGACGGGCAGGGCGAGGTCCAGGTGGGTGAACCGCTCGAACAGCCGGCCCACGCCGACCGCCGCGACCGTCGACGCGAGCTCGCGCGCCGGGCACTGGCGAGGGCCCGCGCCCCAGGCCAGGTGCGCCCGGGTGCTGACCGTGGTGCCCGACTCCACATGTCCGGCGAAGAGCGGGTCGGCGTGCGCCGCCGCGGAGGAGACCCACACCGGCTCACCTGCCCGGATGGTGTAGTTCCCGAGCCGGGTGTCCTCGGCCGCGAAACGCGGTACGAAGTTCACCAGCGGCGGCTTGCGCATGACCACCCGGTTCATGCTCTCCCTGACCATCCCGGCGGACAGGCTGGCCCGCACGCCGCCCTCACCCGAGATCACCTCGACCACCGTGTTGGAGATGAGGATGCCGACGTGGTCCGAGGTCATGCCGAGCAGCATGAACAGCTCGCGGGCGAGCTGGTCGAGGGAGAGGTCGGGGTGCGCGGCCAGCAGATACGAGGGGAAGTCCTCCCCCGGCTTCTCCAGCTTCCCGGCCCCCAGTTCGGCCAGCGCCGCCAGCAGCCGTTCCAGGGCGGGCTCCGCGTCCGGACCCGCGTCCAGTACCCGCCACATGTCCATCAGCGCGTCGTCGCCCTGTGAACCGGGGAAGCCGAGCAGATGGCTGGCCACCATCAGCGGCAGCGGCCGGGAGAACTGGGCGGACAGGTCGGCCCAGCCCGTGCCGCCGGCCTGTCCCACCAGGCTGATCAGTTCGTCGGCGTAGGCGGTGACGGCCGTCTTCAGTCTCTTGGCCTGCGGGTGGCGCGGGTCCTGGAAGGGCTTGAGAGCCGCGTCCCACGCCGTCCGCAACGGCCGGTAGCCGGGGCCGCCCTGGATCAGCACATGGTTGACCTCGAGGGACGGACCGAGCGGCCAGTCGGCCGGCACCCGGCCCTCCGAGCGGGCCCGCCAGTTCTCCAGCCCCTTGGGCCACCCGGCGTCGTCCTGGAGCACCTCGAGCGACTCGCGGTAGCCCAGGACCAGCCAGGCGGGCACCCCCAGCAGATCGACCGGCGCGACCGCACCGTGCCGCTGCCTGAGCCTCTCGTACACGAGCGAGGGACGGGTCTCGTAGTCCCGGGTCAGCAGCGGTTCGGGAGCCAACGTCTCCAACCGCTCGCCGTCCAGGTCCACGGATCCGCCGTCGCCCACCTGCGATTCCATCGCTCTGCCGCCCTCCGCCACTCCCCGTACCGGCGCGTCCTCACCCGGTAGCCGGAACGGACGGACCCTATCCCAGGACGCCTCCGCGGTGAACGACGGGGGCGCTGCCCGGCATTGTCGTGGGAACCGCTGCCGCCCGCCCGCGACGTCGCGTCAACTGCCACCCATTTTGATGCCGTTGATGTCACCGACCCCCGACCGCGCATGTTCCTCAGGGGCGTCCTTGTCACGTCGGCACCAACCCGCGTCCCCCAGGACTCAACTCACGCCAACAGAACGGTGATCCTCCGGGGCCGCTCCCGCATCGCTGCCATATTCGAGAACCACTTCGGAGGTGGCTGTGACGCGAGAGGCGACAACATCCCGGACCACGGGGACAGGGACAGCGGCAGGCGGCGCGGCCGATCGCACCGCCGAACGCATCGCGGACCTGGAGCGCCGTCGGGCACGGGCGGTGGTGCCGGGCACCCCCAGGAGACACGGGGCCCTGGGTGCGCGGAGGCGCATCGAACTGCTGCTGGACGAGGGCTCGTTCACGGAGACCGGCCTGTTCGTCCGGGCCCGGTCCACCGGGGACGGCGCCCGCCGGCCCCACGGCGACGGTGTCGTCACCGGGTACGGCACGGTCGACGGACGGCCGGTCTGCGTGTTCGCCCAGGACTCCACGGTGTTCGGCGGCAGCATGGGCGAGGCCTTCGGCGAGAAGACGGTGGCCCTCATGGACCTCGCGCTGAAGACCGGCTGCCCGGTCATCGGTCTCAACGACTCCGGCGGCGCCCGGATCCAGGAGGGTGTCGCCTCGCTCGCCCTCTACGCCGAGCTGGTCCACCGCAACGTACGGGCGTCGGGCGTCGTCCCGCAGATCTCGGTCGTCCTGGGCCCCTGCGCGGGCGGCGCCGCGTACTCACCGGCCATCACCGACTTCACCGTGATGGTGGACGGCGTCTCGCACATGTTCGTGACCGGGCCCGACGTCATCGAGGCCGTCACCGGCGAACGCACCACCGCCGAGGACCTGGGCGGCGCCCGCGCGAGCAACGCCGTCAACGGCAACGCCCATTTCCTGGCCGCCGACGAGGAGGACGCCCTCGACACCGTACGCGACCTGCTGTCGTACCTGCCCGCCAACAACCTCGGGCGGCCCCCGCAGTACGCGCCCGGGGCCGCCCCCGCCGACGACCGGCTCGACCACGTCGTCCCCGACCGGACGGGCCGGGCCTACGACATGCGCGACATCCTGCACGCGGTCGTCGACGACGGCGAACTGCTCGAGGTGCAGGAGCTGTTCGCGCCGAACATCGTCTGTGCGCTGGCCCGGATCGAGGGCAGCACGGTCGGCGTCGTCGCCAACCAGCCGCTGCACCTGGCCGGCGTCCTGGACATCGACGCCTCCGAGAAGGCCGCGCGGTTCGTGCGGTTCTGCGACGCGTTCGGCATACCGCTGCTGACCTTCGCCGACGTCCCCGGCTATCTCTCCGGCGTCAGTCAGGAGCGGGCCGGCATCATCCGGCGCGGCGCCAAACTGCTGTACGCCTACGCCGAGGCGACCGTCCCGAAGATCACGGTGGTGGTGCGCAAGGCGTACGGGGGCGGATACGCGGTGATGGGGTCCAAACACCTGGGCGCCGACCTCAACCTGGCCTGGCCCACCGCCCGTATCGCCGTCATGGGCGCGGAGGGCGCCGTCGGCGTGCTGCACCGGCGTGAACTGGCCGCCGCCGACGATCCCGAGGCACTGCGCGCCCGTCTCGTCGCCGCGTACGAGGCCACCCACGGGACGCCCTATCCCGCCGCCGAACGCGGTTACGTTGATGCCGTCATCGCCCCCCGCGACACTCGCGCGCACCTCTGCCGCGCCCTGCGCGCACTGCGCGGCAAACGCGCCCCGATGCCGGAGCGCCGGCACGGCAACATCCCCCTCTGATCCGCCCGTTCCGCGAGCCGACACCGCGACGTGAGGAGCCCCGCCCGATGGACAGCAGCAGCCCCCCGCTCGCGCCCGCGTACCGGACTCTGCCCGAGTACCTGCGCCACTGGGCCGAATCCGCCCCCGACCGCCGGGCGTTCACGTTCGTCGACCATCCCGACCCGCACTCGCGCGGCGTACACCGCACACTGACCTGGCGGAGCCTGGACCTGCGGGTGGGGGCGCTGGCGGCCCGGCTCGCGGAGATGGCCGAGCCCGGCTCGCGGGTGGCGCTGCTGTGCCCGCAGGGAACGGAGTACGTCACCGGTTTCCTGGCGGCGCTCACCGCCGGACTGGTCGCCGTACCGCTGTACCCGCCCGGCCTGCCCGGGCACGGGGACCGGCTCGCCGGGGTTCTGGCCGACGCCCGCCCCGCGGTCGTGCTGACCACCGGCCGGGCCCTGGCGGAGGTTGCCGAGTTCTGCGAGAAGCACGCGAACGTCCCGGTCATCGCGGTGGACCGCGTACCCCACGCCACCATCCGGGACCGACACGCGACCGTCCTGGACCCTCCCGTGTCAGCCCCCTGGCTCCGGGACGCGGCCGTCCCGGACCGGCCCTCGTCGACCCGGGACCGAGACACGGCCGGTCCAGACCGGCCCTCGTCGACCCGAGACCGGAACGCGGCCGGTCCGGACCGGCCCTCGTCAGCTCCCCGGGACCCGGACGCGGCCGCTCTGGACAGGCCCGCGTCAACCGCCTCGGACCGGCACCCGGCCGCGCCGGACGTCGGGGCGACCGCCTATCTCCAGTACACGTCCGGGTCCACCCGCGCGCCGGCGGGTGTGGAGATCACCCACGCCAACGTGGTCGCCAACGCCCGCCAGGCGCTGACCGCCTACGGCGCCGACGCGCACCCGGTGACCTGCGTGGGCTGGCTGCCGCTCTACCACGACATGGGGCTCGTGCTCAGCGTCGCCGCCCCCGTCGTACAGGGCCGGTTGTCGGTCCTCATGGACCCGGCCGCGTTCCTGCGCGAGCCGGCACGCTGGCTGCGGCTGCTCGCCGCGCATCCCCGCGCGGTGAGCGCCGCGCCCAACTTCGCCTACGACTACTGCGTCTCCACCGTCACCGACGCGCAGAAGTCGGAGCTGCGGCTCGGCGGTGTCGCCGCGTTGATCAACGGAAGTGAACCGGTCCGGCCCGGCACCGCCGACCGCTTCCACGCGGCGTTCGCCGCGCAGGGGCTGGCCGCGGACGTGCACTGTCCGTCGTACGGGCTCGCCGAGGCCACCGTCTTCGTCAGCGCCGCCCGCCCCGGCGAGTCGCTGCGCCGGTTCGCCCTCGACCGGGACGCCCTGGCCGCCGGAAAGGCCCTGCCCGCACGGCCCGACGACGCCGACGCCGTGCGGTTGACCGGCTGCGGCACCCCGGCGGGCCAGCGGGTCCGCATCGTCGACCCCCACCGCCACGACGCCCTGCCCGAGGGAGAGGTCGGTGAGATCTGGGTGCGGGGCCCCAACGTGGGGCGTGGCTACTGGAACAGGGAGACCGAGAGCCGGCGCGTCTTCGGCGCCCCGCTCACCGGCGAACCGGGCGACTGGCTGCGCACCGGCGACCTGGGGACGGTGCTGGACGGACAGCTGATCGTCACCGGCCGGCTCAAGGACCTCATCGTCGTCGACGGCCGCAACCACTACCCGCAGGACGTGGAGGCCACCGTGCAGGACGCGCATCCGGCGGTGCGGCGCGACCGGCTCGCCGCCTTCGGCGTACCGGGCGGTGAGGGTGAGCGGGTGGTGGTCGTGGCCGAGCACACGCGGACCGCGAGCGTCGCCGACCTCGACGTACCGGCGCTGGCGCGGACCGTGCGCGCGGCCGTCTCCGCCCGGCACGGCCTGCGGCTCGCCGACGTCCTCCTCGTCGCTCCCGGCACCGTGCCCCGGACGTCCAGCGGCAAGGTGGCGCGCGCCCTGACCCGGGCCCGGTATCTGGCGGGCGCCTACGGGGCGGGGACCGCGCGATGACGGCCGTCGACGAGACCGCGCTGCGCCGTCTGATCGCGGAGCGGGTCGCCGCCTGGAGCGGCACCGGCGGCGACGACGTACCGATGGACCTGCCGCTGGCCGATCTCGGCATGTCCTCCCGGGACGCGGTCGCCCTGGCCGGGGAGCTGTCCCGGCTGACCGGCCGCGAGCTGCCGGCGACGTTGCTCTGGTCGGCGCCCACTTTGGAAGCGGTGGTGACGCAGTTGCGCGGCCCGGCCGGGCGGCAGCCGACCGCGACGCCCGCGGCCCCTCCCCCCGCGGCGCCCGGCGAGCCCGTCGCGGTCATCGGGGTCGGCTGCCGGCTGCCGGGCGGAGTGCGCGGTCCGGCCGACTACTGGCGGCTGCTGGGCGACGGGGTGGACGCGATCGGGCCGGTCCCCGGGGACCGTTGGCGGGACTTCACCGCCTTCCCGCCCGCCGAGGCGCCCACCCACGGCGGCTACCTCGACGACATCGCCGGGTTCGACGCCGGGTTCTTCCGCATCACCCCGCGCGAGGCCACGGTGATGGACCCGCAGCAGCGGATCCTGCTGGAGGTCGTCCACGAGACGCTCGGCCACGCCGCCGTCCCGGCCGCCTCCCTCGCCGGCACGGACACCGGCGTCTTCGTCGGCATCTGCGCCCCCGAGTACGGCCGGCTCACCGGCGCCGACCCGGCCGCCGTCGATCCGTGGGCCCCGGCCGGCGCGGCGCTGAGTGTGGCCGCGGGCCGGCTGTCGTACGTCCTGGACACCCGCGGCCCGAGCATGGCCGTCGACACCGCCTGCTCCTCCTCGCTCGTCGCCGTGCACCACGCCTGCGTCAGCCTGCGCACCGGCGAGAGCGACCTGGCGATCGCCGCCGGGGTCAACCTGCTGCTGTCACCCGCCGTCGGCGTCGCGTTCGCGCGGGCGGGCGCCCTCGCGCCGGACGGGCGCTGCAAGCCGTTCTCCAAGGCGGCCGACGGCATCGGACGCGGCGAGGGATGCGCGGCCGTGCTGCTGAAACGGCTGTCCGACGCCGAGCGGGACGGTGATCGCGTCCTTGCCGTCGTCCGTGCCACCGCGGTGAACTCGGACGGCCGCTCGAACGGTCTCCTCGCACCCAACCCGGCAGCCCAGCAGGCCCTGTTGAGGACCGCCTACGCGCGGGCCGGGCTGACGGCGACGCACATCGACTACGTCGAGGCGCATGGCACGGGCACCCCGCTCGGCGACCCGATCGAGGCGGGCGCGCTCGGCGCGGTACTCGGTGCCGGACGTGACCCGGAACAGCCGCTGCTGCTCGGCTCGGTCAAGGGCAACCTCGGTCATCTGGAGTCCGCGGCGGGCGTCGCGGGGCTGGTGAAGACCGTCCTGGCGCTGCATCACGACCTCCTTCCGCCCTCGCTGCACTGCGCTCACGGCAGCGCTCTGGACGACGTACGACTGCGGGTGGTGAGCGAGCCCGAGCCGTGGCCGCGCTACGGCGGCACGGCCACGGCCGGGGTGTCGGGCTTCGGGTTCGGCGGTACCAACGCCCATGTGGTACTGGAGGAATGGCGGCCCGGCGTCCTGCCGCCGTCGGCCGAGGAGCCGGCCGCCCGGCTGCACCTGCTGTCCGACGTCGACACCGAGCGGGTCCGGGACACCGCGGCCCGGCTCGCCGCCTGGCTCCGCACGCCCGGGGGGAGCACCGCGCGTCCGGCCGACGTGGCCCGTACGCTCGCCGGACGCGCCGGGCGCGGGCCGGTGCGCGCCGGCGTCGTCGCCCACGACCGGGGGGAACTGGCCGACGCGCTGGACGCGTTGGCGCGGAGGCGGCCGCACGCGCGGGTGTCGACCGGCGATCGCGATGGCGTCGGTCGCGGCCCGGTGTGGGTGTTCTCCGGGTACGGGAGTCAGTGGCCCGGCATGGGACGCCGGCTGCTGTCGGAGGAACCGGCCTTCGCCGCCGCCGTGGAGAAGCTGGACGCCCGACTCGCCGTCGTATGCGGCTTCTCGCTCCACGACCGGTTGGCCTCCGGCGCGCCTCTCGACCGTCTGGAGATCGCCCAACCCGTCCTGTTCGGCTTCCAGTTGGCATTGGCCGAGCTGTGGCGCTCGTACGGCGCCGAACCGGCCGCCGTGATCGGCCACTCCATGGGCGAGGTGGCTGCCGCCGTCTGCGCGGGCGCTCTGGACGTGCCGGACGCGGCCCGGGTCGTCGCCGTACGGGCCCGCCTGCTGAGCGGGCTGGACGGTGGCGCGATGGCCGTCGTCGACCTGGACGACGGCGAACTGGCCACTCTGGAGGACGACTTCCCGGGCGTCCGGGTCGCCGTTCACTCCTCGCCCCGGCAGAAGGTCGTCACCGGCGACGAGCTCGCGGTCACCCGGCTCGTGCGACGGCTGGAGGAGCGGGGCCGGGCCGCCCGGGCCATGCGGGTGGCCGGCGCCGGACACTCACCCCAGGTGGACCCGCTGCTCCCCGAACTGACCGCCGCCCTCTCCGGCATCCGGGTCCGGCCGGCCCGCGTCCCGGTCTACTCCACCGTCCTCGACGACCCGCGCGGCGACTGCCGCTTCGACGCCGCCCACTGGGCCGCCAACCTGCGCCGTCCCGTGCGCCTGGACCGGGCCCTTGCCGCGGCCGCCGCCGACGGCCACACCGCCTTCGTGGAGATCTCGCCGCATCCCGTCCTGGCCCGGCCGGTCACCGACACGGTGCCCGGCGCCCTCGCCGTGGGCACCGTGCGCCGGGACGCGGACGGCTCGGCCGGGTTCCTCTCGGCGCTGGGCGCCCTGTATGCCGAGGGTCTGACCCTGCCCCCGCCGCCCGGCCGTGTCATCGACCTGCCCGCCCCACGCTGGCGGCACACCCGGTACTGGTGGACGGACGGCCGGTCCCCCGACGCGGCGAAGGCAACGACAGCAGCAACGGCAACGGCAACGGCAGGAAGCGCAACGGCGGAAGCAGCCGCACCGGCACCGGCACCGGCACCGGATCGATGGGCCGGGGAGGCCGCCGCGCCGGGCGGGGATTCCGACGGGCCGCCCTCGGTCGCCGCCCGCCTCAGCCACCACATCGCGGCCGTCACCGGCCACCCGACGGCCCGCGTCACCTCCGCGACAGCACTGGCCGACCTCGGCCTGGACTCGCTGATGGCCGTCCGTATCCGTACCGCCCTGGAGCGCGAGTTCCGGATCGAACTGCCGCTGCGTGACCTGCTCGGCGCCGCCACCGTCGACGAAGTGGCCACTCGCATCGAGGAGTCCCTCCCCGCCGAGCCGACGCCCACGCCGTCGGCCGCGGCACGGGCGACAACGACAGCGACAGCAACAGCAACAGCAACAACAGCAACGGACGAGACCGCTCCCCTCCGGGCCCTGCGTACCGCCGGCCACCAGCCGCCGCTGTTCCTCTTCCACGCGGCCGGTGGCCGCTCCGACGTCTATCGCGCACTCGCCGAACGGCTGGGCGACGACCGCCCGGTGTACGGCCTGGAGCGGGTGGAGGACGCCCGTACCGTGCCGGAGAAGGCGCGCCGTTACGTCGAGGCGATCACCGCGGTCCACCCCAACGGGCCTTGTGTGCTGGGCGGCTGGTCCTTCGGCGGCTTCGTCGCCCAGGAGACGGCACGACAGCTCACCGCCGCCGGGCGGGCCGTACCGCTGGTCGTACTCATCGACTCGGTGCGGCCCCTCCTCCGAACCGACCGTACGGGGGCCGACCGGGTCCGCGCGCACCTCACAGGCTTCGCCCGGCACGTCGCCGGCACCTACGGGGCCCGGCTGAGGTTGCCGTACGACGAACTCGTGGCGATGGAGGACGACCGCGAGCGCATCGACCTCGTGCTGGAGACCCTGCGCGGGGCCGTCGAGGTACCGGCCGCCGCGCTGGAGCACCAGCGTGCCTCCTACCTGGACCTGCGGGTCGGCGAGGCCCATCGTCCGGGCCCCCACGACGGCCGCGTGGTCCTGTACCGGGCCACCGGACCGGCCCCGCACACCGTGCGCGACCCGGCGTACGAACGGGACGACGAGGCCCTCGGCTGGGACGGGATCTGCCCGCGCCTGACGGTCGTGCCGGTCCAGGGACACCACCTCTCGCTGCTCGACCCGCCGCACGTCGACGAGATCGCCGCCCATCTGCGGCAACTGCTCGCCGCACCGGACGGACCCGCTGAACCGGACTGAGGAGCCGCCATGCCGCAGCACACCGCCCGACCGTCCCGACGCGCCGTCACCAGGGCCGTCGCGGCCGGCGGCCTGGCCGCCCTGTTCGGCGCCACCGGCGCCACGGGGCGCGCCCGGGCCGCGACCCGGCTGGGACCGCGCACCGTCGACGTGTCCGTGTCCTCCCTCGCGCTGGGCCGCAGCGCACCGGTCCGGATCGTCCTGCCGTCGGCCGCTCGTGGCACCTTCGAGCCGGGCACGCTCGGCCTGATCGTGGGCGACCCGGTACTCTCCGCACTCCAGAAGAAACTGACGGGCAGGAATCTGTCCCGCTATGCGGTGAACTATCCCGCGGACCTTTCCCTCACCTCCGCCGCACAGGGAAACGCGGACCTGGTGAACCACATCAGGACGCAGGCGGCGGCCTGCCCGAGTCAGCGTTTCATTCTCGTCGGCTATTCGCAGGGTGCGAATGTCGTCGACAATTCCATCGGAATCAGCAGCGCCGGCGCGGTCGTCGGCAGCCCCATCGTGGCCACCCTGCCCGCGGCGGTCGAGCCGAGGGTCGCCGCGGTGCTGCTGTTCGGCAACCCGATCCGGGCCCTCGGCAAGAGCGTCACCGGCACCTACCAGAGCCGCACCATCGACTTCTGCGCCACCGGGGACCCCATCTGCGAGAACGGCGGGGACGACGTACTGGCGCACCTCGGCTACACCTCCGACGCCACTGCGGCGGCCACGTTCGCCGCCGGCAGGGTCTGACCCGCTCCGACGCACGAGGCACAAAGGCGGGGCCCGGGAGGATCGCCTCCCGGGCCCCGCCGGCCTGCGGGGGATGCGACTACCCGGGAGAGCGGGCGAACGTCGCGAGAGCCCCGGACACGGGCTCGGGCAGGCCGTTGTTCTGCACGGGCGCCGCCGTCAGCACATCGAGGTGCTGATAGCCGGCGGCGACCACGGGGTGCAGGCCGGCCGGGATGCGGCCGGCGAGCAGCCCGTCGCCCGCGAGGACCGTGAGCGTCGGGTTGGCCGTCAGCCCCGCGGGATGGACGACCAGCCGCTTCACCTGGGGCGAGGTGGCCAGCTCGATGTCGGTCACCAGTTTGGTCGGGAAGTACTGCTCGGTGAAGTCGAGCGGCTGCTCGGCCAGGCTGCGGGCCAGCTCCTGGAGGTCGGTGACCTCCTTGCCCGCGTCGGTGAAGGGCGTACCGTCGGCCGACCGGTACCCGGGGTCGTCGGCGTCGCCGACCCGGTCGTAGTCGCGCCAGGTGTACAGCGGCCCGTGGGGCTGTGCGGGGACGGCCTTGTACGCGACGCCGAACAGCTGCGTCGGCTGCGCGCTCCCGTTGGCGGCAGGGAAGTTCTTGTCCGTGACCGGCCCGCCGTCGAAGAAGCCCACGCTGCTCTGCAAGAACGCCAGGGGTACGGAGTTGTCGTCCATCAGCGCCCCGAGCACCGTGGCGTTGGTGAGCCGGAAGTCCTTCACCCCGGGTGAGCCGATGAGGAAGGTGGCGGTGTCCTTGGAGAACAGGAAGCGGTTGGTGGTCTCGATGTTGAGGCCGGAGGGCAGGTAGGCCGGCAGGTCCGCCTCACCGTCCGGGTCATGTACGGCGCCCAGGCCGGCGATGGCGAGCAGGGTCATGGTCTCCGGGTTGAGCAGCACCGGCGCGGACAGCGATCGCGGCAGCACCCCGGTGTCGAGCCCCGCCTGCACGGCCGTGTAACCGAGCCCGACGTCCGGCAGGTCGGTGTCGTCGGGCAGGCTGCCGCTCAGGTCGGTCAGCGAGGTGGAGATCGTCGTGTCGAGGGCGAAGTAGCCGGCGCACTGGTTCTGTCCCGCGTCCGCCACCGTGGCGGGGTCGCCGTCGAAGTCGGCCGCCGCGAAGTACCCGGTGATCACACCGCCGAGCGAGTGGCCGCCGCACAGCACCTTGCTCCTGCGCAGGCCCTGGTCGGGCAGTTCGCGGGTCAGCAGGTCGTATTCGTCCCGCACTGTCTGTTCGATGCCGAGCTTCGCCATCCAGCCGAGCCGGCCGTCGCCGACGAAGCCCCCGAAGACCCGGCCGTCGACCTGCTTGGCGCGGTAGTAGTAGTCGACGGCGGTGTGCTGGTCGCCGGAAGCGATGCCGGTCCGGTCCTCCAGGCAGTTGGAGCGCCGGTCCAGGGCCCAGAACTCGATGTGCCGCCCCTGCGCGGCCGCCTTCGCCACCGTGCCGCGGGCCACGCTGTCGAATGCTCCGGCGCCCTCCAGGATGCCGGGCTGGGCCACCAGGATCCGGTCGGCGTCGGCCGATGCCCGCGGTCCGTCGGCGGAGCGGTAGCGCAGATACGACAGCCGGTCGCAGGCCGCCGGACGGTCCCCGAAGGACCGCGGCAACGGCACCTTCACCCGTACCACCGATTCGGTCACGCCGTCGGCCGGGTGCGTCGACGTCACGGGCGTCTCGGTCCGCGCGTCGTCTCCCTGGGCGTCCGGGGCGGCTGCGGTGAGCGCCCCCGCGGTCAGCAGCACCGCCAGCGCCGCGCCGCGCCACGTCCTTCCTCTGCTACGACTCGTGTTCATAGCCGGACCGTAGGACCGCGGAAAGCGCGCGCAGGGGAAGTGCTCACAAGAACGCAGCGCCGGCCGGCGCCCTTGTCACCGGCCCGCAGAGATCGGGCCGGTGATGCCGCGGTCCGGTCAGGCGTCCGCGACCGTCGCGGTGACGGGAGTACCGACCTCGATGGTGCGGCTGACGGTGCACAGCCGGTTGTGGGAGACCGCGACCGCCCGGGGCAGGATCACTCGGGCCCGGTCGCCGGACGCCCCGTCCGGGAAGGTGACGGAGAAGGTGACGGCGAGGTCGGTCATCCGGTTGCCGAGTTCGTCGCTGATCTTGTCGCCGGTGACGGTGACGGTGAACCCGTCGGGCTCCGCGTGCCGTCCGGTGGCGACGTCGACGTCGGCCGCGGTGCAGCCGCCGATCGCCGCGAGCAGCAGTTCGACCGGGGTGAAGTCGGTGCCGCCTTCGAGGCCGGCGCCGGTACCGAAGCCGATCGTGCCACCGCGAGCGTTCGTGGCGGTGAACCGACCGGCACCGGTCCGCTCGATGGTGACGTGGCGCAGGGAGTCTTCGCTCATGGCGACGACCCTAGGGCCTGTCGGTGTACGAGGGGTGCCGCCCAGCGGGGGCCTAGGCTCCCCGGCGCACCCGGGCGGCCGCGCGCGCCTCGGCGGTCTGGCGGGCCTCGGCGGCCCGGCGGGACTCGCCGCCGCCACGGCCGGCCTGGCCGGGTCGGGTGCCCATACCGCGGAAGGGTTCGCCGCCGCGTTTCGGACGTTCCGTGGCGGCGGGCCCGCTGCCGCCGACGGGGACGCCGGAGGGAGTCCGGGCTCCCGTGATGCGGCTCAGCTCGGCCTCGCCGGAGCGGACCTGGATGATCTGCGCCCTGATGCCCGCGTCGGACAGCAGCCGGGCCATGTCCCGGCGCTGGCTGTGCGTGACGAGCGTGACGACACTGCCGGACTCACCGGCCCGGGCCGTACGGCCGCCGCGGTGCAGGTAGTCCTTGTGGTCGGCGGGCGGATCGACGTTGACGACGAGGTCGAGGTCGTCGATGTGCAGGCCGCGGGCGGCGACGTTGGTCGCCACCAGCACCGTCACCTGGCCGTCCTTGAACCTGGCCAGGGTGTGGTTGCGCTGGGGCTGCGACTTCCCGCCGTGCAGCGCGGCGGCCCTGACACCACTGCCCAGCAGGTGCCGGGTGAACTGGTCGACGGCGTGCTTGGTGTCCAGGAACATGAGCACGCGTCCCTCTCGGGCGGCGATCTCGGTGGCGGTGGCGTACTTGTCGGAACCGTGCACCTGAAGCACGTGATGCTCCATCGTGGTGACCGCGCCGACCGACGGATCGACCGAGTGGACGACCGGGTCGTGGAGGTAGCGGCGGACCAGGGCGTCGATGTTGCTGTCGAGGGTGGCCGAGAACAGCATCCGCTGGCCGTCGGGGCGCACCTGGTCGAGCAGCTGGGTGACCTGGGGCATGAAGCCCATGTCGGCCATCTGGTCGGCCTCGTCGAGGACGGTGATGTCCACCCGGTCCAGGCGGCAGTCCTTGCGTTCCACGAGATCCGCGAGGCGGCCCGGAGTCGCGACGACCACTTCGGCGCCGGCCCGCAGCGCCCCGGCCTGCCTGCCGATCGACATGCCGCCGACCACGGTGGCCAGCCGCAGTTTCAGCAGCCCGGCGTACGGGGTGAGCGCATCGGTGACCTGCTGGGCCAGCTCACGCGTGGGGACGAGGATCAGGGCCAGCGGCTTGCGCGACTCGGCACGCCGGCCGGCCGTGCGCACGAGCAGCGCCAGTCCGAAGGCGAGCGTCTTGCCCGACCCCGTGCGCCCGCGGCCCAGGACGTCACGGCCCGCGAGCGAGTTCGGCAGGGTGGCGGCCTGGATCGGAAACGGCTCGTGCAGGCCGAGCCCGGCGAGCATCTCCAGCAACTCGCTGGGCATGTCCAGTTCACCGAAGGTCGCGGCGGCGGGGAGTGCGGGGGTGACGGTGACCGGCAGCGCGAACTCGGAACGGTCATTCGTGCGAGCTGAACGGTTCATGGGAGAACCTTCCTCGACGGGGCACGCATCGAGGAATTCCCGGCAGGAATGAGCCGGATGAATTGCAAGCACGAGCCGGAGTGCGGGCCGCGGACCAGACCCAGAGCCAGACTGAAAATGAGACTGAAAGAATTCCGGTGGAAACCGGGAAAAGCAGCAAGCTGGGGCCCGCACCACACGGTGCGGGCCCCAGCTGCCACATACGCTTCGCGTCAGGCGGGCGTGATGTTCTCCGCCTGCGGGCCCTTCTGGCCCTGCGTGACGTCGAAGTTCACCTTCTGGCCTTCCTGAAGCTCACGGAAGCCCTGGGTGGCGATGTTCGAGTAGTGAGCGAAAACGTCGGGGCCGCCGCCGTCCTGCTCGATGAAGCCGAAGCCCTTTTCCGAGTTGAACCACTTGACGGTGCCAGTAGCCATGTCACATCTCCTTCGGGGCAGTGCCCAGAGGTCCACACCGTGTGGACCCATGCGTTGCCACAATGAACCCCGTCCGGATAAGCACCGGAGATACAAAAATGCCCGACGGCAGAGGGCCGTCGAGGCACTTGAAGTTTCGGGAACCACAACTGCAACTAGCTTGAAGCCTAGCACGGCCCATACAACCGCACTACCTTTCGCCCGCGTGGCGCCGGACCGGCCGCGCAAGCCCGTACAACTCAAATACACGCGAAAGGTTAACTTTCAGATTACACGAGGTGCGTCCCAGGAGAACTCGTCCTCGGCTGCGGACCCTGCGGACGGCCGGGACGGGCGGTCGGCACCGCGTCCCCACCGAGCCCCGGGCCGACGGCACGGGCCCGCGCCGGGCGCCGGACATCGTCGGCCCCTAGCGGTCCGGGTGCGGCGGTGGGAATTGCGTCGACAGCCCGCCGCCGCACCCGGCAGAGTGGTCGGCTGTGACGAGCAGCGAACTGTGGACCCGCGCGACCGCCGACCGCTACGACACCGAGGAGGGCGAGATGTCCTCGGCCGCCGTTCTCGGGCCGACCGTCGACTTCCTCGCCGACCTCGCCGGAGCCGGCCGGGCGCTGGAATTCGCCATCGGCACCGGCCGGGTGGGCGTCCCGCTGCGGCGACGCGGCGTGCCCGTGGTGGGCGTCGAACTGTCCGAACCCATGGCGGCGGTCCTGCGCCGCAAGATCGACGAGGACACGCTCCCGGTCACCGTCGGGGACATGGCCACGACGACCGTCCCCGGCGAGTTCACCCTCGTGTACCTCGTCTACAACACCATCACGAACCTGCTCACGCAGGACGAGCAGGTCGAGTGCTTCCGCAACGCCGCACGGCACCTGGCGCCGGGCGGGCGCTTCGTCATCGAGCTGGGGGTGCCGCCGCTGCGGTTCCTGCCGCCCGGGCAGGTCGCGGTGCCGTTCGACGTCTCCGAGCGGCACCTCGGCTTCGACACCTTCGACCTCGTCGAGCAGATCCTCGTCTCGCACCATTTCACCCGCGACGGCGACGACGGTCACTACCGCCGCGGGAACTCCCGCCACCGGTACGCGTGGCCCGCCGAACTCGACCTGATGGCACGGCTCGCGGGGCTCGCCCTGGAACGGCGCGTCGCGGACTGGGACGGAGCGCCCTTCACCCAGGACTCCACCAAGCACATCTCCGTCTGGCGCAGGCCGGCCTGAGACCGCCCCGTCTCAGAGCCGACCGAGGAAGGACAGACGCACCTGGCGGTCGGGGTTGTCCTTGTTGGTGTCGACCAGACACACCGACTGCCATGTGCCGAGTGCCGGCTTCCCGTCCAGAACCGGCAGGGTCGCGTGGGGCGGCACGAAGGCCGGGAGGACGTGGTCGCGGCCGTGGCCGGGGCTGCCGTGACGGTGCTGCCAGCGGTCGTCGGCGGGGAGGACGGTGTGCAGGGCGGCCAGCAGGTCGTCGTCGCTCCCGGCCCCCGTCTCGATGATCGCGATGCCGGCCGTGGCGTGCGGGACGAAGAGGTTCAGGAGGCCGTCACGACCGGCGGCCACGTCACGCAGGAACGTCTCGCAGTCCCCGGTGAGGTCGACGACCCTCTCCCGGGAACCTGAGGCGATGTGCAGAACTCGGGTGGTGAACGCATCTGACATGCCCCCCATCCTGACCCATACGCCGCCTTCCACACCTGCCCGGCGGACCGGGCAGTGACGCGAGGGGACCGCCGCTCACAGCCGAATCGGGAAGATCCGCGCCCATCCTGCCGTTGGTGAAACCGTGAACAACGTGCGTGAGGTCGAGGTACGTGAGGTCGAGGTACGTGAGGTCGAGGTGGTCGTCGTCGGCGCCGGTCAAGCCGGTCTGGCCGCGGCTTACCACCTGCGGCGCACCGGTTTCGAGCCGGGGCGTGACTTCGTGGTGCTCGACCACGCCCCCGCCCCGGGCGGCGCCTGGCAGTTCCGGTGGCCGTCACTGACGTACGGCAAGGTGCACGGGATGCACGCGCTGCCCGGGATGGAGCTGACGGGCGCGGATCCCGTCCGGCCGTCGTCCGAGGTCGTCGCCGAGTACTTCGACGCCTACGAGCGCGCCTTCGACCTGCGTGTACGGCGGCCGGTCGACGTGCGGGCCGTGCGCGAAGGCACCGGCGGGCGACTGCTCGTAGAGACCTCGGACGGTACCTGGTCCGCCCGGGCCCTGATCAACGCCACCGGCACCTGGGACCGGCCGTTCTGGCCGCGCCACCCCGGCCAGGAGACGTTCCACGGTCGTCAGCTGCACACCGCGACGTATCCGGGGCCCGAGGCGTTCGCCGGTCTGCGGGTGGTCGTGGTGGGCGGCGGCGCGTCCGGTACGCAGCACCTGCTGGAGATCGCGCCGTACGCGGCGGAGACGACGTGGGTGACGCGACGGCCCCCCGTCTTCCGCGAGGGCCCCTTCGACGAGGGCGCGGGCCGGGCGGCGGTCGCTCTCGTGGAGGAGCGGGTGCGACAGGGCCTGCCGCCGACGAGTGTGGTGTCCGTGACGGGGCTGCCGCTCAACGACGCGATCCGGCAGGGGCTCGCCGACGGGGTGCTCGACCGGCTGCCCATGTTCGACCGGATCACTCCGGACGGCGTGGAGTGGAACGACGGACGGCGGGTCGCCGCCGATGTCATCCTGTGGGCGACCGGCTTCCGGGCCGCCATCGACCATCTGGCGCCGCTGCGGCTGCGTGAGCCGGGTGGCGGTATCCGGGTCGAGGACACCCGTGTCGTCGCCGATCCGCGGATCCATCTCGTCGGCTACGGGCCGTCGGCCAGCACGATCGGCGCCAACCGGGCGGGGCGCGCGGCCGTACGCGACATCAGGCAGCTGTTCGCGGAGGAGGCGGTCGCCGCCTGATGCCCCGTCGGCTCACCCCGCCGCCGCGGACTGGCTCTTCGGGGTCGCAGGGCTCTTCGGTGTCTTCGGGGTCACAGGGCTCTTCGGGGGCTTCTGGCTCTTCGGGGTCACAGGGCTCTTCTGGTTCCGGTTGAACTCGGCGACGTTGCGCTGGTGCTCCGCGTAGCTCGCCGTGAAGCGTGTGTCGCCCGGCTTGACCGTGACGAAGTACAGCCAGTCGCCCGGGGTGGGGCTGATCGCCGCCCTCATCGCCTCCTCGCCGGGGTTGTCGATCGGCGTCGGCGGCAGGCCCATGCGCTGGTAGGAGTTGTAGGGGCTCGCGACGCGGGTGTCGTTCTCCGTCGTCTTCAGCGTGAAGCGGTTCAGCGCGTAGTTGATGGTGGAGTCCATCTGCAACGGCATCCCGCGCTCCAGACGGTTGAACACGACCCGGGCCACCTTGCCCATGTCCGCCTTGGTGGCGGCTTCCGCCTGCACGAGGCTGGCGACGGTGACCGTCTGGTAGACGTTCATGGTGTTGCGCTGGGCTCCGGCCGCGATCGGCGCCCCGCCGAACTTCTTGTTGGCCGTCTCGACCATGTACGACAGCAGGGTCTGTGGCGTCGCCTTCCGGTCCAGCGGGTACGTCGCCGGGAAGAGATAGCCCTCCGGGTTGCCCTCGGCGTCGTTCGGCAGCTTCAGTCCGGCCTTCGGCAGCGCGTTCCTGGTGGTGCCGGCCGGCAGGGCGAGTGCCTTGTCGACGGCCTCGTAGACCTGGCTCGCGCGCCATCCCTCGGGGATGACCAGGGTCGCCGGCTTTGCTTCCTTCTTCGGGCTCTCCAGGCTCAGCAGCGGCACCGCCACGGCGGTGCCGGCCACGACGGCTCCGGTCGCGATGAGGACGAGACGGCCCCGGCGCGTCAGTCGAATCATGCTCCGAGGCGGAGTGTTCATCTGCATGCGGGCACGGTAACCCTCACATCGTCACAAACCTGGCATACCGTGCCATATTTTCATCTTGTCGGCTCCAGACGGGCATCGCGTCGCACCAGGGCCGCGTACCGCCCGTCCCGCGCCAACAGCTCCTCGTGGGTGCCCCGTTCGGTCACCTGACCGGAGTCGAGGACCACGATCTGGTCGGCACCGCGAACGGTGGACAGCCGGTGGGCGATGGTGAGTGTGGTGCGGTTGGCCGAAAGCGCGTCGATGGCTTCCTGGACGGCCTGTTCCGTGCGGGTGTCCAGGGCGCTGGTCGCCTCGTCGAGGATCAGCACCGGCGGGTCGCGCAGGATGGTCCGGGCGATGGCCAGCCGCTGCTTCTCGCCACCGGAGAACCGGTGGCCGCGCTCGCCGACGACCGTGTCGTAGCCGTCGGGCAGGGCGGCGATGTGGTCGTGGATCTGCGCCGCCCGCGCGGCCGCGTGCAGCTCCTCCTCGGTGGCGTCCGGCTTGGCGAAGCGCAGATTGTCGGCGACCGTGGCGTGGAAGAGGTACGTCTCCTGCGAGACGACGCCGACCGCGCGCGCGAGGGTGTCGAAGTCGAGGTCACGGACGTCGACGCCGTCGAGGGTGACCCGGCCGCCCGTCACGTCGTACAGGCGCGGCACCAGGTAGCCGAGGGTGGACTTGCCGGCGCCGGTCGGGCCGACCACGGCGAGGCTGCCGCCGGCGGGGACGGTGACGTCGATGCCGTCGAGGACGGGCCCGCCCTTGCCTTCGTACCGGAAGGTGACGTCCTCGAAACGGACCTCGCCCTTGATCTGGTCGAGATGGACCGGGTTGTCGCGCTCGGTGATGTCGATGGGGAGATCGAGGTACTCGAAGATGCGCTGGAACAGCGCGAGGGAGGTCTGGATCTGCACGCCGGTCGACAGCAGGCTGACGGCGGGCCGGAAGAGGCCCTGCTGGAGCGAGACGAAGGCGACGATCGTGCCGAGCGACACGTCGGGCCCGCCGAACTGGAGGGCCATGCCCGCGGCCCAGTAGATGACGGCCGGCATGGCGGACATGACTATCCCGATCACGGCCATGCGCCAGCGGCCGGCCATGCTGGACCGCACCTCGAGGTCGACCAGTTGCTCGGACTCCTCGGAGAAGGACCGCGTCAGGGAGTCCGAGCGGCCCATGGTGCGGCCGAGCAGGATGCCGCTGACCGACAGCGACTCGGTGACCGTGGCGGCCATCGCGGCCATCTGCTTCTGACGCTGGGTGGTGATCTTCTTGCGTTCGTTGCCGACGCGCCGGCTGATCCACACGAACACCGGCAGCAGGAGCAGCGAGACGACGGTCAGCCGCCAGTCGAGGGCGACCATCGCGATGATCGTGGCGACCACGCTGGTGAAGTTGGAGACCAGGGAGGTGGCCGTGGAGGTGACGGTGGCCTGCATACCGCCGATGTCGTTGGCGATGCGGGACTGCACCTCGCCGGTACGCGTGCGCGTGAAGAAGGCGAGGGACATCCGCTGCAGGCGGTCATAGACGGCCGTACGCAGGTCGTGCATGACGCGCTGGCCGACCGTCGTGGAGATCAGGGTCTGCAGGACGCCGAAGACGCCGCTCAGGACGGCGCTGAGGATCATGCCGAGGGCGAGGAGGCCGAGCAGGCCGGTGCGCCCCTGCGGGATGGCGACGTCCAGCGTCTCCTTCAGCAGGAACGGGGTGGCCACGGTGACCAGCGAGGCGGCGGCGACCAGCAGGCCGACGACCGCGAGCCGGGCCCGGTAGGGCTTGAAGAGCGTGAGGATGCGGCGCACCTGCCGGGGCTGGTCGGTCGAGGTGCCGGGCGAGGGGGTCCAGTCGATGTGGTCGCGGGGCATGGCTCCTACGGAGGGTGAGACGGTGAGGACTGACGGAGCATAGCTCATTGTTACCTATACTCACAATGAACGGCGTCCTGATATTGTTCCCACATGACCACCCCCGATTCCGACAGCCTGCTCGCCGAGCAGCTGCTGCGGCTGACGCGCCGGGTGCACCGCATCCAGAAGCACCACCTGGAGCGGAGCGGGCTCGGCGTCACCCCGGCCCAGGCCCGGTTGCTGCGCACGCTGGCGCACTGCGACTCACCGCCGCGCATGGCCGACCTCGCCGAGCGGCTCGAGGTGGTCCCCCGGGCCGTCACGACCCTGGTCGACGGGTTGGAGGCGAGCGGCAAGGTGCGGCGGATGCCGGACCCCACCAACCGGCGGGTGATCCGGATCGAGCTCACGGAGGACGGCCGCGGGGCCCTGCGGCACCTGCGCGGTGCGCGGATGTCCGCCGCCGAGGAGATCCTCGATCCGCTGACGGATCTGGAGCGCGAGGTGCTGAGCGGACTGCTGGACGCGCTGGTGGACGGGACGCCGGACAGGGCGTCCGCGAGAGCCCCGAAGCAGAGGCAAGGACACGGGCAGGGGGAGGGGCAGGGACCGGGGCGGAGCTGCTGAACCACGCGAGGGCGGGCCGCGATCACCCCTCCGCACTGTTGGAGGGACGACCACGACCCGGTACGCCGACGCCGTCCGTCAACCGATCTCGGGGGCCGTCTCCCTGGCCAGCCCCGCGGGGACGACCACCACGGGAATCCCGGCCGCCGTTTCCGTACTCTGCGAATCCTTCGGCTCCGCCGGACTCTCCGCCCGCTCGGACCCGTCCGCCTGCTCGGACCCGCCCGGCTTCGCGAGGGCGTCCGGCTCGATGGACCCGTCCGGCTCGGTGGGGGCGTCCGAGACGATGGGGGCGCCCGGCTTGTCGGGGGCGCCCGGCCGCACGGAGCCGTCCGGCTCACCGTCCGCCGCGGGCACGGTCTCGCCGTCCAGGACCTTCTTCGCCCGCTCGAGGTCCAGCGCGCCCTCCCAGCGGGAGACGGCGAAGACCGCCACGCAGTTGCCGAGGAGGTTGGTGACCACGCGCATCGAGTCCATGATGCGGTCCACGCCCAGCAGCAGGGCGACTGCGCCGGCGGGGACGGCCCCCAGCGAGGAGGCGGTCGCGGACAGGGTTCATCGTGTACGCCCTATGGGTGCGTGTCGCATGGGCCGTTCCGCGGCCGTCGACGGTGACCGCCTCGTCGTCCGTCCAGGAGGCGTCGAGGCCGTCCACGGTCTCGCCGTCGGTCCAACGGTGCGCGGAGGTGTTCGCGAGGGTCCGGGTCACGGTGGTCCGCACACGTCCGTGCGAGGTGTCGAGGTACCCGGCGACGGTCAGACGGTGGCCGCCCGCGGTGTCGACGCGGTGCTCGGTGCCGGGCGTGTAGGTGGTGGAGTCGGTGAGCTCACCCGCGTCGTGCGTGAGGAGTCTCCCGCCGACGACGGCCTTCCCCGGGTCCCGCCAGACGAGCACGTTGACCGGTGTGCTCCAGCCGCTCCGCCCCTCGGCGACGCCGACGACCGACACCTCGACGCGGTGTGCACTGCCGTCGTCGAGGATCCCGGCCGCTCCCGAGGACGGTGCCCACCAGGAGGATCACTCCGGTGAGCATGGACATGATAATCCGGCTTCTCATTGCCGGTGTTCTACGGGGAGTCGACCGCTCCCCGCAATGACGCCTCCGCCGGGTTCGCCTCAGCGGGAGCGCCTCCGCCGGGAGGTCCAGGACACGACCTCCCGAGGCAGAACACCTAGGACGTGAGCGCGTCCCTGTCCCCCATGACCACCACAGGATGCCGATCCGGGTCGAGGGTGCGCAGCAGGTACTCCATCGCCGTCCTGGAAAGGCCCACGCAGGCCGACGTACCGCTGCCGTGGTCCATGTGCAGCCAGATCCCGCCGCCCTTCCCCTCCCCCTCCGGCCGCGCCGGGTCGTTGGGCGGCGCGCCCTTGACGCGGTTGTAGTCGATGGCGATGACGTAGTCGAAGTCGTGCCAGTGCGACCTCGCCCACCAGCGCGGCGCCGCGAAGGCGGCGGACCGTGTGTACGGCAGTCTGGTGCCGGGGTCGGCCAGCACACCGCCCGCGTCGGTGAGCGTGAACACGCCGACGGGGCTCCGGTTGTCGCCTGCGCGGTGCTCGGCGGTCCAACCCCTCTTGCCGTTGTGCCCCCGCCAGCTCCGGACGCGCTCCCAGCCGCGGCCACTCCTGGCGTAGAGCACGACGGTGGAGTTCCCGGAGTCCTTCCCGTCGCCGTACACCGCCACGACCTGGCGTGAAACAGCCGGGATCCGCTGCTGCAACCGCTCGCCCACTCCCGGGACACCGGTCGCCGCGGCTGCGTTCGGCGAGGCACCGACTCTCCCGGCGCCCGCTCCCGACGCACCGTCACCCCCGTGTTCAACGGCCGCACCACCGCACGCGGCCAAAGCCGTGAGCAGGAGGCCGCAGATCACCGTCGCGGCTCCCGGGCGCCGCCCATCGCCAGATCGCATCGGCCCATGCTCGCACCACTTTCCGGGCGCCAGCGCCAGGTTCCGGACATCCGGGCCGTGTCGGACAGCTGCCGGATCCGGCCGCCGACCCGGAAAACCGGTTGATTTTGACCACGCTGCGACGCGAACCTTGCACGGTTTGCTGCCGCTCCCCGCGGACCTTCCCGCCCGCCCGCCACCCCCCTCCCCCGTCCGGCCTCCGCCCTCCTCCCCCCATCCCTGACTCGAGCCACTGGGACGTCATGCAGATCCAAGACCTTCCGTACCCCGACCCGGGTGTGCCTGACGCACGCTCAGGACCCCGTTTCCTGTGGTGGCTCGGCCGTAACCAGCTGGGCGGCCAGTTCAAGGCCCTGGCCTGGGGGCTGCTGCACTTCGTCGCCGTCTCGGCACAGCCGTTCTGCGTCGGGTTCGCCGTCGAGGCCGTTGTGGACCGTTCCGGAACCCGGCTCGCCCTCACCGGCGGCGTGATGGCTCTGTGCGGTGCCGCCACCGCGATCGGCGACACCTTCCTGCACCGCGCCGCCGTCACCAACTGGATCACCGCCGCCGCCCGGACCCAGCAGCTGCTCGCCCGCAAGGCCGCGCAGCTCGGCTCCGCGCTGACCCGGCGGGTCGCGGCCGGTGAGGTCGTGTCCGTCTCCACCGGTGACGTCGAGAAGATCGGCTGGTTCGTGGAGGCCGTCTCCCGCTTCACCGCCGCGGCGCTCACGGTCCTGCTGGTCTGCGTCGGCCTGGTCGTCTACCAGCCGGCGCTCGGCGTGGTGGTCGCCGTGGGTCTGCCCGTCGTCGCGCTCGCGGCTCTGCCCCTGCTGCCCCCGGCGACGCGACGGGCCGACCTCCAGCGTGAGAAGGCCGGGCGCGCCACCGAACTCGCCTCGGACACCGTGGCCGGCCTGCGGGTGCTGCGCGGGATCGGCGGCGAGGAACTGTTCCTCGACCGCTACCGCAGTGCCTCGCAGGAGGTCCGTCACGCGGCTGTGCGCAGCGCGCGCATGTGGTCGTTGATCAGCGCCATCCAGGTGCTGCTGCCCGGCCTGCTGCTGATCACCGTCGTCTGCTACGGCGTCCACCTGGCCCGCGAGGGCCGCATCACCGTCGGCGAACTGGTCACCGTCTACAGCTCCGTCATGGTCCTCGCCTATCCCCTCAGGCACTTCGAGGAGATCGCGATGGCCTACTCCTTCTCGCGTCCGTCGGCCAAACGCGCCGCACGCGTGCTGTCCCTGGAACGGGTCACCGACATCGGCGGGTCACGCGCCGCCGGCGCTCCCTCGGGCGATCTGTACGACCCCGTCACCAACCTGCTCGCGCCGGCCGCCCGGCTCACCGCCGTGGTGTGCGGCGACCCGGACGCCGCCGGACGACTGGCCGAGCGGCTGGGCGGGCACCCCCCGGAGGACAGCCCCTCGGCGCTGCTCGGCGGGGTCCCGCTGAACGAACTGCCGCTGGACTCCGCGCGCACCGCGGTCCTCGTCCAGGACAAGGACCCGGTGCTGCTGTCCGGTTCCCTGCGCGAGCTGCTCGACGTGCCGGCCTCGGGTGGGATCGACGCGGGTGCGGCGCTGGCCGCCGCCCAGTGCGGGGACGTCCTCGACGCACTCGTCCAGGGCTCGTTGGACGCCGAGGACCCCATGGACGCCCGCATCACCGAGCGCGGCCGGTCCCTCTCCGGCGGCCAGCGGCAACGGCTCGCGCTGGCCCGTTCCCTCATCACGGACCCCGAGGTCCTCGTCCTGGACGAGCCCACCTCGGCCGTCGACTCGCACACCGAGGCACGGATCGCCGAGGGCCTGCGCGAAGTGCGGGCGGGGCGCACGACGGTCGTGTTCACCTCGTCCCCCCTGCTGCTGGACCGGGCCGACCGGGTGGTGCTCCTGCACGAGGGCGAGGCCGTCGCGGTGGGCGGGCACCGCGAACTGCTGCGCTCCGAACCCCGGTACCGGGCCGTGGTGACCAGGGAGACCGAGGAGGAAGCCGTGCTGGGTGCGGCCCTCGGGGACGAAGACGCCTCCCTGCACGGCGTGTTGCAGGACCTGGACGACAACGAACTCGAAGACGGCGAAGTCGAAGTGATCGAACGCGAAGAGATCGAGGAGACCGCATGATCGGCGTGGCGCCGCCCGCATACGACCCGGCGGCCCCGACGACGGCGAACACGCTGCCCGTCGGCGCCCCCGCGACCGTCCGCGCCTACGTGGCCGAACTTCTGCGCCGGCACCGCCGCGCCTTTCTGCTCCTCCTGCTCGTGAACACGGTCGCCACGGTCGCCTCGATGGTGGGTCCGTGGCTGCTCGGCGACCTCGTGGAGCGGCTGTCGGACGGCGCGCGCGAGCTCCACCTCGGGCTCGTCGCCACGATGTTCGTGCTCGCCCTGGTCGTCCAGGCCGCCTTCGTACGGCAGGTGCGGCTGCGCGGCGCGATGCTCGGTGAGCGGATGCTGGCCGACCTGCGCGAGGACTTCCTCGTCCGCTCCGTGCGGCTGCCGCCGGGTGTGCTTGAGCGCGCCGGAACGGGCGACCTGCTGTCCCGCATCACCACGGATATCGACCGCCTGGCCAACGCGATGCGCGAGGCCGTGCCCCAGCTGACGATCGGCGTGATGTGGGCTCTGCTGCTGCTCGGCGGGCTCGTCGTCACAGCGCCGCCGCTGGCACCGGCCGTCCTGGTCGCGGTGCCACTGCTGGTGGCGGGCTGCCGCTGGTACTTCAAGCGGGCGCCGGCCGGCTACCGCTCCGAGGCCGCCGGTTACGCCTCCGTGGCCGCCGCCCTCGCCGAGACCGTGGACGCCGGCCGCACCGTCGAGGCGCACCGGCTGGGCGACCGCCGCATCGCGATCTCCGAGCAGCGCATCCAGCAGTGGACCGCCTGGGAGCGCTACACACTGTGGCTGCGGTCGGTGCTCTTCCCGGTCATCAATCTCGTGCACGTCACGGTGCTCGGCTCGGTCCTCATGCTCGGCGGGGCGTTCGTACTGAAGGGCTGGATCGGGGTCGGTCAGCTGACGACGGGCGCACTCCTGGCGCAGATGCTCGTCGACCCGGTGAACCTGATCCTGCGCTGGTACGACGAGCTTCAGGTGGCCCAGGTCTCGCTGGCCCGTCTCGTCGGAGTGCGCGACATCGAGCCGGACGGCGGGGACGCCCGGCTGGTGCCGGACGGGCGGGACGTGCACGCCGACCGGGTCCATTTCGGGTACCGGGAGGGCGTCGACGTGCTGCGCAAGGTGACCCTGGAGGTGTCCCCCGGTACCCGGCTGGCCCTGGTCGGCCCGTCGGGTGCGGGGAAGTCGACACTGGGGCGCCTGCTCGCCGGGATCTACGCGCCGCGCGACGGCCGGATCACCCTCGGCGGGGCCGAGCTGTCGCGGATGACCGCCGAACGGGTCCGCTCCCACGTGGCGCTCGTCAACCAGGAGCACCACGTCTTCGTCGGTTCGCTGCGCGACAACCTCCGGCTCGCCCTCCCCCACGCGCGAATCCGCTCGGACGAGGGGGCCTCGGCGGCCGCGGCGGACACCGGGGGCTCCGAGGACGCCGAATTGTGGGCGGCCCTCGGCGCGGTCGACGCGGAGGGCTGGGCCCGGGCCCTGGACGGCGGTCTCGACACCGAGGTCGGCTCCGGCGGTGTCGCGCTCACCCCGGCGCAGGCCCAGCAGATCGCCCTGGCCCGGCTGGTACTGGCCGATCCCCACACCCTGGTGCTGGACGAGGCGACCTCGCTGCTCGACCCGCGTGCCGCCCGGCACCTGGAGCGGTCCCTCGCCCGCGTCCTGGACGGCCGCACCGTCGTCGCCATCGCCCACCGCCTGCACACCGCCCACGACGCCGACGTCATCGCCGTCGTGGAGAACGGTCGCATCAGCGAGATGGGCAGCCATACCGAGCTGGTCGCGGCGGACGGGGCGTACGCGGCGCTCTGGCGGTCGTGGCACGGCTGAGGAGCGACCCGGCCCGCCCGGCCGGCCGACGCCGGCGCGAGGTGTGAGGGCGCGAGGTGTACCGACGCGAGGTGTGAGGGCGCCGGTATCGCCGCCGGTGGGGGTGCTGATGCGGGTGCCTTCAGCTGGGCGGCCGTGGGCGACGCGGCAGGTACCGGGAGTGGGGCGGGGGCGCGAGGACGGTCGTGTCGGGGGTACCGAGGGCGCCCCCGCGCCGGGCAGTGACCTCCTTGCCCCACGGAAGGGGGCACCCCCGGTTCGTGGCCCGTTCGCCGTGGCCGGGACGGTCCCCTCCCGCCTCGGCTCGGCCGCTGGCGTTGCGCGGTCCCGAAGGGGGGTGGAACGCTGGATAGCGGCACCCGCGCGAAAGGCGGTCGGGATCCCTCCGGAACACACCGCGCCCGCCCGGTGCCCCGTGCGGCGGCACCCTGCCGCCGACCGCGACGAGGACGGGGACGTCACCCCCTGGAGGTACCCGTGAACAGTGCCGACGGATGGGGAGACGACGTCTACCAGCCGGACTCGTCCGACGTCCAGGACGACGCCGGACTGCTCGACGGCGAGGACACGCTGGAGAACGACGGCGTCGAGGACCCCCTCGACCGCGGCTGGTCCCCGCCCGACCGCCCCTGGGCGGTGGAACACGCCGGTGTGACCGCCGCGGAGCGCCGGGAGGGGGAGAGCCTGGACCAGCGGCTCGCGGAGGAGGTGCCGGAGCCCTACGCGCCGGACGGCGACGGCCTCGGCGACTGCGACGGCACCGACGGGGAACTCCTCGACAACGAGGTCGGCTCCGCACGCTCGGGTCGGCTCGTGGCACCGGACGAGGGGGTTCACGAGGACGAGGAGAGCGCGCTGATCGCCACGGACGTGGGCATCGACGGCGCTGCGGCCTCCGCCGAGGAGGCCGCGATGCACATCGTCGACGAGGACGCCCTGTCCGGTTGACCCGCCCCTGGCCGGCCCGGCCGTTTCCGGCCGGTCGCCGCCACCTCCACCGTACGAGGAGCACGTATGCAGCAGGACAAGCAGCCCGACTACCACGAGGTCGTCTTCCGTGACCGGACCGCCGGATACGCCTTCCTGACCCGGTCCACCGCCACCAGCGATCAGACCATCGAGTGGGACGACGGCGAGACCTACCCGGTGGTGGACGTGGAGATCTCCTCCGAGAGCCACCCCTTCTACACCGGCAGGGCGCGGACCGTGGACACGGAGGGCCGGGTGGCCCGCTTCGAGCGGCGCTACGGCGACGGCGGGGCGATGACCTGAACCGGCTCCGTCCACCATCGCGGTCCGCGCGGCCACCACCCGTGCCCTGCTCACGGCGGTCGCCGCCCCTGACGACGCCCGTGGGGCCGCGCGCCGGACGGGTTGGGTGAGCCGGGCGAGTCGGGTGCGTCGGGTGCGTCAGATGTAGTTGAGGGCGGCGGCTCCGCCCACTCCCCCGAGCAGCATGAACACGGGCATCAGCACCTTCAGCTCGACCCAGCTGCCCGCCCGGAACCGCATCACCTTGGGCGGACCGATCGGGTACCAGCGCTTGCGCCCGATCGGGATGGGCCACAGCACCGGGCAGCCGGAGACGGTCAGCGCGTCGCCGATGTCGTGCACCAGGGCGCCCAGCACGATCGGCAGCCCCAGCCACAGGTACTGCCGGCCCGGTTCGGTGAACAGCCAGTCCGAGCCGTTGCCCGGCTTGTCCAGGACACCGGCGAGAATCCAGGCGCTGGTCGCGGCCAGCAGCCACACCAGCACATCGCTGCTGGA
The DNA here is from genome assembly GCF_042737375.1 of Streptomyces sp. NPDC060000. Lineage (NCBI taxonomy): Bacteria > Bacillati > Actinomycetota > Actinomycetes > Kitasatosporales > Streptomycetaceae > Streptomyces > Streptomyces sp. NPDC060000. The sequence goes on along the minus strand of NZ_JBHWUU010000005.1, from coordinate 61,906 downwards.
TCCCCGGGTCGCCCGCCACAGCAGCCCCTCGATCGCCAGCACCATGTGCACGAAGAGAAGCGCCAGCACCGCCCAGCGGCCACCGGTGATCGCCAGCGCGGAGGCGCCCCCGCCGATCATGACGGCCCACAGCCAGGTGTGCGTGAGGGTTCGGTGCCCGCCGGAGCGGCGCGGGTCGCCCTGCTTCCTCGTGGACTTGTAGACGGCGTAGGAGAGCTTGTCGACGATCTCGCACAGCCAGCGCGAGACGGGTCCGAAGGCCCGGGAGATGGTGGCGGCCTTGTGGTCGAGGTCCGGGGCGAGTGCGGCTCCGGCGCAGATCAGCGCACCGGCTAGCAGGACCGGCCAGGGCATCGTGTGCCCGGCCGCGGCGGCGGCCGCACCGACGCCGAGCCAGGCAGCGGCGCCCGACAGTGAGTGTGCTGGTCCCATCATGGCCGTGGCCCGCCCCATTCCTCGAATACCGCTGTCCAGTTGACCGGGTGCGTTGACGCTCCGTCGGCGACACAGCGTAGCGGTCGTGATCTTCGGGCCGGCATCCGATTCCCCCCTCAGGGGCGCGGGCAGGCAAGATGGGGGCGTGACCCTCATCGATCAGTTGCCGCCGACCGCAGATCCCGACGCCCTGTACGAAGCCTTCGAGTCCTGGGCGCAGGAGCGTGGTCTGACGCTCTACCCCCACCAGGAGGAGGCGCTGATCGAGGTGGTCTCCGGGGCGAACGTGATCGTGTCGACGCCCACCGGCTCCGGCAAGAGCATGATCGCGGCGGCGGCGCACTTCGCGGCGCTCGCCCGCGACGAGGTCACCTTCTACACGGCTCCGATCAAGGCGCTGGTGTCGGAGAAGTTCTTCGAGCTGTGCAAGATCTTCGGCACCGAGAACGTCGGCATGCTGACCGGCGACGCGTCCGTGAACTCCGACGCCCCGGTCATCTGCTGCACCGCCGAGGTGCTCGCCTCGATCGCGTTGCGCGACGGGAGGAACGCGGACGTCGGCCAGGTCGTCATGGACGAGTTCCACTTCTACGCGGAGGGCGACCGCGGCTGGGCCTGGCAGATTCCCATCCTGGAGCTGCCCCAGGCGCAGTTCGTGCTCATGTCGGCCACGCTCGGCGACGTGTCCTTCTTCGAGAAGGACCTCGCCCGGCGCACCGGCCGCCCCACGTCGGTGGTCCGCTCGGCGACCCGGCCCGTGCCGCTGTCCTACGAGTACCGGTACACGCCGATGACGGAGACGCTCAGCGACCTGCTGGTCACCAAGCAGGCGCCCGTCTACATCGTGCACTTCACGCAGGCTCAGGCGGTGGAACGGGCGCAGGCGCTGATGAGCATCAACATGTGCTCGCGCGAGGAGAAGGATCGGATCGCCGACCTGATCGGCAACTTCCGCTTCAGCACGAAGTTCGGCCAGAACCTCTCGCGCTACGTGCGGCACGGCATCGGCGTCCACCACGCCGGGATGCTGCCCAAGTACCGGCGTCTGGTGGAGAAGCTCGCCCAGGCCGGCCTGCTGAAGGTGATCTGCGGCACGGACACCCTCGGCGTGGGCGTCAACGTGCCCATCCGCACCGTGCTGTTCACGGCGCTGACCAAGTACGACGGCAACCGGGTGCGTACCCTGCGGGCCCGTGAGTTCCACCAGATCGCGGGCCGGGCCGGCCGGGCCGGCTTCGACACGGCGGGCCTGGTGGTCGCGCAGGCTCCCGAGCACGTGATCGAGAACGAGAAGGCCCTCAACAAGGCCGGCGACGACCCGAAGAAGCGCCGCAAGGTGGTGCGCAAGAAGGCGCCGGAAGGATTCGTGGGCTGGACGGAGAACACCTTCGACAAGCTCATCGAGTCCGACCCGGAGCCGCTGACGTCCCGCTTCCGGGTCACGCACACGATGCTGCTGTCGGTGATCGCCCGGCCCGGCGACGCCTTCGCGGCGATGCGTCACCTGCTCGAGGACAACCACGAGTCACGCAAGCAGCAGCTGCGGCACATCCGGCGCGCGATCGCGATCTACCGTTCGCTGCTGGACGGCGGGATCGTCGAGAAACTCGACGAACCGGATGCCACGGGCCGCGTCGTCCGCCTCACCGTGGACCTCCAGCAGGACTTCGCGTTGAACCAGCCGCTGTCCACCTTCGCGCTGGCGGCTTTCGAGCTGCTGGACCCGGAGTCGCCCTCCTACGCTCTCGACATGGTCTCCGTCGTGGAGTCCACCTTGGACGATCCGCGCCAGATCCTGGCCGCCCAGCAGAACAAGGCGCGCGGCGAGGCGGTGGCCGCGATGAAGGCGGACGGCGTCGAGTACGAGGAGCGGATGGAGCGCCTCCAGGACGTCTCGTACCCGAAGCCCCTGGAGGAGCTGCTCTTCCACGCGTACGACACCTACCGCAAGAGTCACCCGTGGGTCGGTGACCATCCGTTGTCGCCGAAGTCCGTCATCCGTGACATGTACGAGCGGGCGATGTCCTTCACCGAACTGGTGTCCCACTACGAGCTGGCCCGCACCGAGGGCATCGTGCTGCGCTACCTGGCCGGCGCCTACAAGGCCCTCGACCACACCGTCCCGGACGACCTCAAGTCGGAGGACCTCCAGGATCTGGTGGAGTGGCTGGGCGAGATGGTGCGTCAGGTGGACTCGAGCCTGCTGGACGAGTGGGAGCAGCTCGCCAACCCGGCGGAGATGACCGCCGAGGAGGCCCAGGAGAAGGCCGACGAGGTCAAGCCGGTGACGGCCAACGCGCGTGCCTTCCGGGTGCTGGTCCGCAACGCGATGTTCCGCCGTGTCGAGCTCGCCGCTCTCGACCACGTCGAGGAACTCGGTGGGATGGACGCCGAGTCCGGCTGGGACGCCGACGCGTGGGGCGAGGCGATGGACAAGTACTGGGACGAGTACGACGACCTCAGCACCGGTCCGGACGCCCGAGGGCCGAAGTTGCTCGTCATCCGGGAGGAGCCGCAGAACGCCCTGTGGCGGGTCCGCCAGATCTTCGACGACCCCAACGACGACCACGACTGGGGAATCAGTGCGGAGGTCGACCTCACGGCGTCGGACGCCGAGGGCCGCGCGGTCGTCCGGGTCACTTCCGTCGGCCAGTTGTGAATCCCGAAGCAGGTACAGAAGCAGGTACAGAAGAGGGCACAGGAGAAGCGCACCGATGACGAATCCGGCCGAGAGGCTCGTCGATCTGCTCGACCTCGAACAGATCGAGGTCAACATCTTCCGCGGCCGCAGCCCGCAGGAGTCCCTGCAGCGGGTCTTCGGCGGCCAGGTGGCGGGCCAGGCACTGGTCGCGGCCGGCCGGACCACCGACGGAGACCGGCCCGTGCACTCGCTGCACGCGTACTTCCTGCGTCCGGGCCGGCCGGGTGTGCCGATCGTGTACCAGGTCGAACGCGTGCGGGACGGGCGGTCGTTCACGACCCGCCGGGTCACCGCCGTGCAGCAGGGGCGCACGATCTTCAATCTCACCGCCTCCTTTCACAAGCCTGAGGAAGGTCCCTTCGAGCACCAGCTGCCGCCGGCTCGTGAGGTTCCGGACCCGGAGTCCCTGCCGACGGTCACCGAGGAGATCCGGAAACATCTGGGCGCGTTGCCCGAGCAGTTGGAGCGGATGGCGCGCCGTCAGCCCTTCGACATCCGGTACGCGGACCGGTTGCGCTGGAGCGCCGAGGACGTCAAGGAAGCCGAGCCGCGCAGCGCGGTGTGGATGCGCGCGGTCGGACCGCTCGGCGACGACCCGCTCGTCCACACCTGCGCGCTCACGTACGCCAGTGACATGACCCTCCTGGACGCCGTCCGTCTTCCGGTCGAGCCTCTGTGGGGTCCGCGGAACTTCGACATGGCGTCGCTTGACCACGCGATGTGGTTCCACCGGCCGTTCCGCGCGGACGAGTGGTTCCTGTACGACCAGGAGTCACCGATCGCCACCGGCGGACGCGGGCTGGCCCGTGGGCGCATCTACGACCTGGAGGGACGTCTGCTGGTGTCGGTCGTCCAGGAGGGACTGTTCCGGGCGCTGTAGCACAGGTGCGTCACTGGCTCCGGCGGCGCAGCCAGGTGCGTCACTCGCTCCGGCGGCGCAGCCAGTTCAGCAGACCGCCTGTCGGCCGACCGGGCATGTCGGGTGGGTCCGGTGGCCCGGCCGGGGGTGTGGAGGCCGGTTTGGGCGCGGGACGGGGAGCGGGCTGCTCGGCGCGGGCTTCGTCCAGGGTGCGTTCCAGGTCGTACCTCAGCCAGTCGATCTCGTCGGGGTGCTCCGCCGTGATGATCTTCTCGATGAGATGCGCGGCAGGTGTGCCGGGGGTGCTGTGGGCCGGCGGTCCCGGCCGGAACCTGTTCAGGTGGGAGCGTTCGTAGGGGTCCTTGACGATCTCCGAGACCTGGAACGGGTCGAGGAATCCGGCCAGGACTCCGGCACGCTGCCAGGGTCCGTCGGCCTGTCGGTACAGAAAGCCCAGGTGGCGGCCGCGCCAGTTCCGGGGCCGCAGATCGACGCCTGCGGCCAGTTGGCTCCGCAGCACCTCGGGAGTGCGACCGGTCAGCAGGAAGGCGTTGCTCCGCTCGTCGGCGAACTGCTTCAGTTCGTCAGCGAGATACAGCCAGACGACGGCGCGGTAGCGATTGAGATAGAACTTGACCGGCACCACCAGTCCCAGCCGCGCCAGGCGGGTGAACCGGGCGGGAGGCACGCCCAGAAGGGTGGCGCCCTCCCGAGTGCCCACGGCCAGCACACTCTTGCGCAGCGTTTCGGGGAAGCCGGGCTCCGAGCGCAGACGGTCGATCTCCGCCCGGGCCACCCGACGGCCCCCGCCGCCCTCGTCGGGCAAGGTCCTGAGGCGCCCGAGGTGCACGGCGAGGTCGAACTCGCTCCGTTTCAACTCCAGTTCCCGCGCCGCTCGGCCCGGCGTGCAGGAGTCGGAGTGTGGTCGCGTGACGGTGTTGCCGGACATCGGTCTCCCCCGTGGAGTGAAGTGGAGTGGAACGGGCCCGCGCTGTCCGCGATGGCCCCGGGAAAAACCGTAGCCGGAATCGCCGAACGCGTGGCGAGCCTGTGGATAACTCCACGGAGAAGCATAAAAGTGCAGGTCAGAGGCCTTCCAGTGGTGCGCGGTCGGGCTGTCGGGCGTCCACGGTGAGGTGCTCTCCGACCCGGTTGACGAGCAGGGTCATCTCGTAGGCGATCTGGCCCATGTCGGCCTCCGCCCCGCTGAGCACGCACAGACAGCTGCCGGTGCCTGCGGCGGTGACGAACAGCACCGCTTCGTCGAACTCGATCATCGTCTGGCGCACCCGGCCCGCGCCGAAGTGGCGCCCCGATCCCTTGGCCAGGCTGTGCAGTCCGGACGAGACGGCGGCGAGGTGCTCCGCGTCCTCCCGGGGCAGTCCGGTGCTCGCACCCGCCACCAGCCCGTCGTTGGACAGGACGAGTGCGTGCCGCACATGGTCGACGCGCTCGGTCAAGTCGTCCAGCAGCCAGCCCAGCCCCTGGTTCTGCGCCATGTCCCGCTCCCCGTGTGACGTTCCCCGTGTGACCCTCCACCTCGCCGGAGAATCTGCCCGCCAGCCTTCCCCACGAGCGGCCGCAGGAGCAAGGAGGATGGCGGCATGGCACAGAAGATGACCGATGAGGAATGGCGGGCCTTCGTCACGCACGGAACCCGCACCGGAAAGCTCTCCACCGTACGGGCTGACGGAAGTCCGCACGTGGCGCCGATCTGGTTCCTGCTCGACGGGGACGAGGTGGTGTTCAACACCGGCAAGGACACCGTGAAGGGGCGCAATCTGGCGCGCGACGGCCGGATCGCCCTGTGTGTGGACGACGACCGGCCGCCGTTCGACTTCGTGGTGCTGCAGGGCCGGGCCCGCGTCTCGGAGGACCTCGACGAGGTCCGGCACTGGGCGACTCGTCTCGCGGCGCGCTACATGGGTGAGGAGCGCGCCGAGGAGTTCGGTGCCCGCAACGGCGTTCCGGGCGAACTCCTCGTGCGTGTCGCCGTCGACAAGGTCCTGGCGCAGAAGCGCGTCGCGGACTGACACAGCCGGTGACGGCGCTTGTCAGCTCACGGAGTCGAGCAGCCGGGCGGTGTGCATCCGCCCGGCGTACTCGATCAGCCGGATCAGCACCTCCTTGCCCGAGTCGCGGTCACGGGCGTCGCACAGGACGACGGGGGTGCCGCCGTCGAGGTCGAGAGCGCGCGAGACGTCCTGGGCGCCGTATGTCCGCGTGCCCACGAAGCAGTTGACGGCCACCACGAACGGGATGTGCCGGTGCTCGAAGTAGTCGACTGCGGGAAAGCAGTCCTCCAGACGCCGGGTGTCGGCGAGGACCACCGCGCCCAGGGCACCCTGCGACAGCTCGTCCCAGAGGAACCAGAAGCGGTCCTGCCCCGGCGTCCCGAACAGGTAGAGGGAGAGGCCGGAACGGATGGTGATCCGGCCGAAGTCCATGGCGACGGTCGTCGTCACCTTCTGGTCCACGCCGTCGGTGTCGTCCACCGACTGGCCGGCCTCGCTGAGCAGTTCCTCGGTGCGCAGCGGCTTGATCTCGCTGACCGCGCCCACCATGGTGGTCTTGCCCACGCCGAACCCGCCGGCGACCAGAATCTTCAACGCCAGGGGGGTGTCGCCGCCCGTGGCATCGGAGTGCTCGGAGACCATGGATCACTTCTCTCGGGAGTGTCGGCAACGGTCGGGGTAGGTACGGGGCGCCTTGCCCCGGCGCGGCGTTCGCGCTGGGTCTCGGCGCCGGAGTGCGAAGTCAGCATCATGACAACCACGACCCGTTTCCGGGGGGTTCGACCGTTGTCTGCCCGATGTGACCGACTCTTGGCTGTTCGGTGTCCGAAGGCGTGCGCGAGTCGGTGTGCCGTGGGTCCGCACGCGTCCGGAACGGTCTGAAGGTTCATCTACAGCGCTCGCAACCCATCGATCACCTCGCGCAGAATCCGTTCGTCGGGCAGCTGAGCGGGTGGGACCGGGCGGCTGACCGTGACGCAGCCGAGTTCCAGCAGGTCTCCGAGGAGCACCCGGACCACGCCCACGGGAAGGTCCGCGCCCGCCGAGAGTTCGGCGACGGACTGGGTCTCCTTGCGGCAGAGGTCGATGAGGGCCAGGTGTTCCGGTCCGAGCGGTACGCCTTCCGTGGCCGGTGCGCCCGGATCCAGGGTGACCAGGGCTATCAGGTCGAAACGCACTCCGGCGGGTCCCGATTTGGTGCGTCCGCCCGTCATGGCGTAGGGGCGGACGAGCGGGCCGGCCTCGTGGTCGTACCACTGGCTGCCCAGCTCACGCGGGGCGCCGGTCATGTCCTCGGTCATCTGCGCGGGTCGCTCTCTCGCCTCATCCGGCGGTGGGCGGTCGCGCGGCGAGGCGTGGCGCCGAGTAGAGGTGTTCCCCGACGCGCTTGACCAGCCGGGCCATCTCGTACGCGACCATGCCGATGTCGGCGGTCACCGCGGTGAGAACGGCCAGGCAGGAGCCGTCGCCCGCGGCGGCCACGAACAGGAAGCCGTCGTCCATCTCCACCATGGTCTGGCGCACTCCGCCCGCGCCGAAGTGCCGCCCCGCGCCCTTGGCGAGGCTGTGGAAGCCGGAGGCGACGGCGGCAAGGTGCTCGGCGTCCTCTCTTCTTAGGTCGGTCGAGGCACCCACGGCGAGGCCGTCGTTGGACAGCACCACCGCGTGCCGTACCTCGGTCACGCGCATCACCAAATCGTCCAGCAGCCAGTCGAGTTCGCCGGACTGCTGGGCCGGCCTCGTGCTCGGGTCCTGGATCATCCGTGGTCTCCTTCGCTGCTGTCACTGCCCGGTTCGGGCTCCGGGGCGGCTCCGTGGCCGGGCTGCCTGCCGCCGCCCCGGGCCCAGCCCTCCCGGTACGCGGACATCCGGTCCCGTACGAGCTCGGGGGTGCGCCCTTCCTCGCCGCGCGGGCCGGGCGGCTGTGCCGGTTCCTCGGTGGGTGTCCTGCGCAGTTGCGGGGCGAGGTTGGCCTGCCGTACCCGGCGTGGGAGATCGTCCGATCCGTCGGAGTCGTCCGGGGGACGGTGCAGGCGCAAGGCGGTGACTCCGGGAGGCGGGGGGTCGGCGGCCGCCGGTTCGGCGGCGGCCCGTACGGGGGCCACCAGCGCGGGGCGGTCGGCGGAGGCGGCGACGGCCTCCTGGCGCGTCGGGGCGGTGTGCCGGTCGGCGGTGGGCACACGCGCGTACACGCGCTCCGCGGGTTGCTTCGCCTCCGTCACCTCATGGGCGGAACGTCCCGGCTTGCCGCTGTGCAGCAGGGCCGTCGGCAACAGGACCACCGCCGTGGTGCCGCCGTACGGCGAGGTCCGCAGGTGCACCTTGATGCCGTGCCGGGCGGCGAGCCTGCTGACGACGAACAGTCCGAGCTGGTCGCTGTCGAAGAGGTCCAGGGCCTCGGACTGCGCGATGCGCCGGTTGGCCTCGGTGAAGGTCTCCTTGCCCATCCCCAGGCCCCGGTCCTCGACCTCGACGGCGTATCCGTTGCCCACTGGTTCGCCGGTGACCCGTACACGTGTGTGCGGGGGCGAGAACTGGGCGGCGTTCTCGACGAGTTCGGCGAGCAGGTGGGTGAGGTCGGCGACGGCGGTGCCGATCACGGCTGCCTCAGGTAGCTGCCGCACCTCCACGCGCGCGTAGTCCTCGACCTCGGAGACGGCGGCACGCACCACGTTGGTGAGGGACACCGGCATGCGCCAGGCCCGGCCGGGCGCCGCCCCGGAGAGGATGATCAGGCTCTCCGCGTGGCGCCGCATACGGGTGGTGAGGTGGTCGAGCCGGAAGAGGTCGGACAGCTCGTTCGGGTCGTCGGAACGGCGCTCCATGCTGTCCAGGAGGCTCAGCTGACGGTGGACCAGGACCTGGCTGCGGCGAGCGAGGTTGACGAACACCCCGGAGATGCCGCCGGCGAGTTCGGCGCGTTCCACGGCGGCCCGGAGCGCGGCGCGGTGCACGGTGCCCAGGGCCTCAGCGACCTGGCCGGTCTCGTCCTCGGCCGGAGGTCCCACCGGCGCTTCGGTGCGGACGTCGATCTCCTCCCCGGCGCGCAGTTTCCGCATGGCTTCCGGCAGTTTGCGCCGGGCGATCTCCAGGGCGCTGTTGCGCAGGCTGACCAGTTCGACGACGAGCCCGCGGCCGATGCGCACGGAGATGACGAGCGAGGCGACGACGGCGGCGAGACCCAGCAGGACCGCGGCGCCGGCCGAGGTGAGCAGACCCCGGGTGAACGGGTCGGCGCGGTCGGCGACCCCGCGTCCGGCGTCCGCCTCGATGGTCCGCATCCCGTTCTGCACGCGTGCGTGGGCCTTGTCCCAGTTGCTCGCGGGAGCGGCGGCGATCGCCTTCGCGCCGGGCCCGTGGGCGAGCGCCTTGTCCTCGGCGGCGTACAGGGCCCCGTAGGCGCTGCCGGCGGCGAGGCGCTGCCAGGCGGTGCGTTCGGGCCCGCGCAGGTCCGCGACGGCCGACTCCGTCAGGGTGCGGCGCGTGTCGACGGCGCCGGTGAAGAGCCGCAGTCGGTCTCCGTCGAGGCGTCCGGCAAGGCGCGCGCCGGCGAGCACGGCGCCCTCCTGGGCCAGTGCCTCGCCCGCGCGGGAGAACTCGAGCAGTACGCGCGCGTCGGAGCCGAGTTCGGCGTCCTGGATGCCGGAGAGGGCACCGCCGACCGCGAAGGCCGCCGAGATCGTGCTCGTGTACCGGCCGTAGGTCTCCTCCCAGCCGGCGCCGCCGTCGAGGACCGCGGTCCGCAGCGAGGGCAGTTCCTCGGCCCCCGAGACGAAGGTCTCGAGCCGCTGGGCCACTCCCTCGGGCAGTTCCTCGCCGTCGGCGACGGTGCTGTCGTCGCCGAGCCGCAGCTCGGCCACCGCGCGGTCCGTACGCTCCGCGAGCGTCCTGAGGTCGTCGTCCTGCCCGGGGGCGGGGTCGGTCGCGTACCGTACGGCGGCCGCCCGCTCGGTCTGGAGGGCGGCCACCGCGGCCGCTACGGGGGCCCGGACCTGGGCGTCCACGCGCTGCAACTGGCGCAGCCCGGACACGTCCTGGGCGGTGCTGACGGTGGCGTACGCCCACAGGGCCAGCAGCGAGACGACCGGCACCATCAGCAGGCAGACGATCTTGGCGCGTACGGTGCGCGGTCGGATGCGCCAGCGTTCCGCGCGCGGGGGTATCGCGCTCGGGTCCTCCAGTGGGTCCGTCTCCTCGTCCGTCCGCTCGTGCGGGCTCTCGTCGGCGGGCGGTCCGGCGTGGGCGCGGCGCCCACGCGTGGGCGGCGCGTCGGCGCCTGCCGTGGGGGTCCTACGGGGTGTACGCATGGCCTCCTCGCTCGGAAGTGGTTCGGGGGCTGCCGGTCACGTCAGACGGGCCGGGCCTGCTGTCGTCCGGTGAGGCTGTCCACCGGTTGTTGTGCCGAGGCGGACGCCTCGCGCTCCCCCGAGGTGGGTGACAGCGCGACGAAGGCCGAGGTCAGGAAGAGGTAGGAGCCGAGGCCGACGGCGAGGGGGAAGATGAACTGCATCGCCGTGGCCCCGGGCAGCGCCTCCCCGGAGGGCGTGACATGGACGCTCACCGCGAACATGGCGGTGTAGTGCATGCTGCTCACCGCCGCGCCCATGACGAGGGAGGCGAGGGTGACCGCGATCGGCGACCTGATGTTGAGCGCCGCCCAGAGGGCCGCGGTCGCCGCGACGACGGCGATCAGCACGGACAGCCCGACACGCACGGGGTCGTACGTCACGTCGGCGTGCAGCCGGACGGCGGCCATGCCCAGGTAGTGCATGCTGGCCACCCCCAGGCCGGTGGTGAGCCCGCCGATCAGCAACGCGCGCGTGCGGTCGCGGCCGTAGCCCACGGCGAAGACGCCGGCGCAGACGACGGCCATGGCGACGAGCAGGCTGAGCACGGTCAGCGGAACGTCGTAGCGGATGTCGGTGCCGCTGACGGCGAAGCCGAGCATGGCCACGAAGTGCATGGTCCAGATGCCGGTGCCGATCGCCGAGGCCGCGGTGATCAGCCAGTTGCGGCGCGAGCGTCCGGTGGCGCCGAGCGCGCGCACGGTGCAGCGCAGCCCGAGGGCGGCGCCGACGCAGGCCATGACGTACGACAGCACGGGGGTCAGCCAGCCGAAGGCGGCGTGGTCCAGGTGTCCCATGGCCACGGGACGCTAGCCGGGGCACAGGAGCACAAAGGGGGCGCATTTCGAAAGCTGTTGGAATGTGGCGCAGTAGTGCGCCGGAACGATCGGGTCACGTTCGAACGTGTGCACTGAGGCATCGTCCGTGTCGGTGAGGGATCATGCGGAACATGAGCGACGACCACACACACGTTCAGGAGTTCTTCGGCGCCCGGGCCGCGGACTGGGACAGCCGCTTCCCGGACGACGGTCCCGCCTACGCCGCCGCGGTCGGCGACCTCGGCCTGCGCGAAGGGGACCGGGTGCTGGACGCGGGCTGCGGTACCGGACGGGCCCTGCCGCCGTTGCGTGCGGCCGTGGGACCCTCCGGAGTGGTCGCCGGGGCGGATCTGACCCCGGCCATGCTGGCGGCCGCCGTACGGGCCGGACGCGACCGTGACGGGCAGCTGATACTCGCCGACGTGACCGCGTTGCCCTTTCGCTCCGCATCGCTGGACGCCGTGTTCGCGGCGGGCCTCGTCGCCCACCTGCCCCGGCCGGAGGAGAACCTGCGGGAACTGGCACGAGTGGTACGCCCCGGCGGCACCCTGGCGCTGTTCCACCCGATCGGCCGGGCGGCGCTCGCGGCCCGTCAGGGACGGCAGCTCACACCGCAGGACCTGCGGGCGGAACCCAACCTCCGCCCGGTGCTGGGCCGTTCGGGCTGGCGCATGACGTCGTACGCCGACGAGGACGCCCGCTTCCTCGCCCTGGCCGTCCGCGAACCCTGAGGACTCACGCCGCTCCGGCGACCGCCCGTACGAAGGCGTCGGGGTTGTCGAACATGACGTTGTGGCCGGCTCCCGGGACCGTCACCACCCGCACCCCCGCCGCCTCGAGGGCGTCCGCGCAGTCCAGCTCACCGGTGAGCTCACCCTGCAGGTAGACACGGTCGACCCCCTTGAGGCCGACCAGGATCTCGCGCATGACGGGGTCGGTTCCGCGCCGGAGGGCGGCAGCGAACTGCGCCGACGGCTCGCGGAACCCGCCCCGCACGACATCACCGACGAGAACCGGTGGTTCACGGTGCTCGCCTTCCTGCGGCATCTGGACGACGCCGCCGCCCAGTCGGCCGTACTGCGCCGCCGGCTGGCCTTCCTGGAGGAGCCGGCGAGCTTCTTCTACGACGGTGACCGGCCGCTGCCCGCGGAAGAGCTGGAGGACCCGTTCCGGCGCGGTGTCCTGACCATCGCGCGCGCCACGTCCCGGGCCGAGCTCGACTGGCTGCGCGACACGCTCGCCTCACTCGACGGCTGAGCCGCCCGTGGGGCGGACGGGGCAGCCCCGGACGCCGGGGACCGGGCAGGTGCCCAGCTCGCCCAGCCGGTAGCCGTTCGGGTAGCCCTTGATCTCCCGGTTCTGCCGCGCGTGGTGGGGTGCGCGGCGCGGCGGCAGCAGCCGCACCACCCGGCCACGCGCGCGTACCGCCGCACGCACCACCGCGCGGGCCGCGGGGCCCGGCGGGGTGTAGCGAAACGCCCTCAGGAGCGGTTCGTCGAGCAGGGCGAGCGTGGCGGTGCGCAGGACGGGCGCCAGCGGCCCCGGGTACCAGGAGGCCATCATGGCGAGCGTCGCGTCCGAGACCCGCCGCGCCCCCTCGTCCCAGGCGAAGTGGGCCTCTTCATAGGCGTCGAGACAGGCCTCGAACTCCTCGTAGGTCCCGGGGATGCCCCTGATGCCCATGCGCTGCCCCAGGGTGCGGTAGTACTCCGCGCAGGCCACGATCTCGTGGCGTGACAGCCTGCGCCATCCGTAGGCGTCGATCCATCTCTTCGGCATCACGACGAAGGTGCAGAGCACATATCGCATGTCGTCGTTGCCGATGTCGTAGGAGCGGTGCATCTGGTTGATGCGCCGTACGGCCGTCCGGCCCTGCTCGCTGTCGAAGCCGTGCTCGACGACGGCGTCGAGCAGGAGCGCGGTGTCGTCGTAGCGCTTCTGGGTGCGGTCCGTGAGTTCGGCCGTCTCCGCGAGCAGGCGCCCGATGCCCGGCACCGCGTACGTGCGGTAGAGGGCCAGTTCAAGGGCACGGCTGAAGTCCCAGGGGAACTCGTACGCCGCGGTGAGCCGGTAGATCTCGACCGCGTCCTCGTACGGGTCCATCCGCCGGATCTGCCTGAGCCGTTCGAAGCGCTCCACCGCACCGTCCCCCTTCTGCCGCCGGAGCTCCGACTCTAGGTTGGACAGCAGGGATGGTCGATCCGTCGCAGGGACACAGGGGCAGGGTGGTCGGTATGTTCGGCTCGGTCCGCAAGGCTTACGGGAGATTGGGCCACGCGCTGCGCGCATGGCCGGGTCCTGGTGGGGAGGGGCGTTCCGAGCGGGGGTCGCGCGGCGGCGGAAAGCGCCCGCACAATCTGTTCGAGGCGGCCGCCGCGTACATCTCGGCGTGCGCGGAGGACGATCAGGAAGGCATCGACGAGGCGGCGGGCTGGGTGTCGCCGGAGGCGCTGTCCTTCGGGGTGAACGAACTGGCCTGTCGCGCGGTCATCGCGCTCGCGCGGGAGCGCGACGAGTCGCCACGGGTGGTGGCTCGTGAGCTCCTCGGACTGCCGTCGGCGTGACGCATCCGAGGGCCCGGGGTGGTCGATTCGCCCCGTCCGACCGGAAAACCGCAGCTCCGGGTATGTCGGTGAGTCGTGACAAGCGCCTTCCCGCCGCACTAGGGTGCGCGCCGTTGGACAAACCTATGGGGAGGCTGGGATGGCCGGGACGGACGAGGACGCCGTCGCCGCCGGGGACGACGCGCTCTATGTGCTCACGGCGGTACTGCTGACGCCTGCGAAGTTCCCGAGCGCGCTGGGCGACGACTACCCGGAGGCCTGTGCGGCGCTCGGCCTCCCGCCGCTCGCCGACGGGTACGGACTGGTGCTGGGCCAGGACGGCGAAGGCGCACGGTGGACGGTCGTCATCGACGACGTGTCCCTGGTGGCCGTGGCCATCGCGTCGTGGGACTGCGGCATGGAGTACGACCTGTCGCCCGGCGAGCGGACGGTCGTCGCCGCGCTGCCCGGCTGGCCGCTCGCGGTCGCCGTCGCGGCTCCCGGTGTGCCCGCGCCGCACGATCCCGGCCCCGAGGTCGCGGACGGCCCTGTGCTGTCGCCTCCGGACACGAGCAGGTGGGGTCCGGCCCAGCGACGGCTGGGAGCCGACGAGATCGCCCTCCAGTGGGCTCTGTGGCGCGAGCAGATCGACGACGCGGACTTCACTCGCCGGCGGGAGGACACTGCGACGGATGCCGACGTCGGCGCCGGTGCCGACCAGGGGGTTCGGGACGGCGAGGTGGGCGGGTCCGGCCCCGCCGGCCGGGCCGGCGGGGACAACAGGGCCGAGAAGGGCACGGCGAAGGGTCACAGCGGCATCCGGCGCGTGCTGGCCGAGGTACGCGCCTATGTGGATGCCCCGCCTCCGCTCGGCCGCGTGCGTTCGTCGTTCGCTCCCGGCGACGCGCGTACCCTGCGCGCCGACGGTCCAGGCTGGTCGCTGGTGGCCAGGACCGACGACATCGCGTTCGTTCTGCTCGACGACGAGCCCGGCGAGGTGTTGCCGGTCGGCCGCGGCCCCGAACTGCCCGGCCTCCTGGAGGCGCTCGACAAGATGGCCGTACGCCCGCTCTGAGGCCGCTCCGATCCCGCCGAGGCCGCTACGCCCATGGGCTCCGACGGGCTGGATGCGGGACGACGGGGACCGCGGCGCGGTCCCCGTCACTCACCGGCCGAGTTCCTTGCGCGTGACACGGCGCAGTCTGCGCCGCTGAGAAGGATCCAACGTGAGGTAGGCCGCCGCCGGAACCCCCAGCACGATCAGCAGGGACGCCCACCAGGGCAACCAGATCAGCAACAGCAGTCCCACCGCCACACCGCCTGCGGCGATCTTCGCGTTCTTCGACATGTGCGTCGCCTCCTTCGCGGCCACTGCCGCTCTCTGCCATGAAAACGGCTCCACGCCGCCCGCGGTTCCGGACGCGACCCTGATTCGCCCCTGAGCTATATCCCCGAGAGGCCCCTGAGAACACCCACTCGGGCCGGCGGACCAGGGGTGATGCCCGGGGTGGTGCGCCTTCCCCGGCCGAAGTGCTGCAACCTCGGCGGCCCCGCCTCCGGTAGTCAAGTTTGAGGAGTACCTCGTCGCCGTGCAGGGGATGGAACTGCGGCTGGGGCGGGACGGCAGATGGTGGCCGTACCGTGGACGGGCGCTGGATGCCGGCCGGGGACGCGGCCCACGCCCCGGCGACGGCCTTGGCCGTGGCCGTGGCCCGAGCCGACGGCGAGGAAGCGCTTTCCCAGGCCCGACCCCCTCTCGGTGTCGCGCGCCGCCGAGCCTGTGAGGGACGGTGCGCCGGCACGCGCGGGTGGTGGTCGTGCGTCGGCACGCGCGCGTGGCGTGTGCGGTGCCCACGCGCGCGTGACGGCTAGTGCTCTGACCGCATAGGTTTGCCGGGTTGCCCAGGCGGCGGTCACTTATTTCCGTGCACCGGGCTGGATGCGTGGTCCGACTGCCCGTCGGCGAGCGCGGCGTTCACGATCGCCTTGATGTACGGAAGGTCATTGGGGTTCCCCGTTGGGTTCAGGGAGTACACCACGCGGTGTTCGAGGTCCCGGGTGGCGAAGACTCCGTTGTCCCAGCCGGGGCGGGAACCGGTTTTACCCCAGGCGTACTCGCCGTTCGGCAGCTGGTAACGCAGGAGTCCGCCGATGCTGTAGCAGGCTGCGGGGCCGACGCAGTTCGTATTGTCGGCGGCGCTCTGCACGTTCGGCACTTCGAACACCAACTTCTGCTGAGCGGGTGGGAGCAGGCGGCCCCGGAACAGCGCGGTGATGAAGCGGTCCAGGTCGGCGGCGGTGGAGACCATGCCTCCCTCGGCCCATGGATATGGGCTCTGCTCGGTCACGTCCTGCCCGTCGAGGTACACCTCCGCGTGGGGCGAGGGGATCACCGGATCGTCGGCGGCAGGCAGGCTGGTGTGGCTCAGATGCAGCGGCCGGATGATCCTGCGCTGCAGTTCGTCGGTGAAGGAGTGGCCGGTGACCTTTTCGACGATCAGACCGAGGACGAAGGAGTTGAGACCGTTGTACTGCTGCTCGGAGCCGGGTGCGGGCGGCGCCTCGGTGGCTGCGGCGAACGAGTTGCGCAGGAAGTCTTCAGGCGTCACAGATTTGAGCTGCCATCCGGGTCCGTCGGCCGGGCCGGGGGTCGGGGCGGGCTTGGGCAGGCCGCTTGTGTGGTCGAGGAGCTGGCGCACGGTGACGCGGTTGTACGCCTCGGGCAGCACCTGGGGGACGTACCTCCGCGCCGGTGTGTCCAGGTTAATCCGGTGCTCGGCGACGAGTTGGAGCACCACCGTGTTGGTGAACGCTTTGGTGACACTGCCGATCCGGACATAGGCGTCAGCGGTGACCGGGCCAGCAGTGGCGCCCACGCCGTCCCATCTGATCAGCGCGCCCGCAACGACGTCGTCGGGCAGGTGGTCGAGGATGTCCTGGACGGTGGGGTTTGCGGACGCCGGGGCGCTGGCACCAGGCGTGGCGGCGGCCATGGGCAGGGCGACGGCGGTAAGAGCGGTGGCCAGGGCGAGAGTGGTGACGGCGAGGCGGATGCGCATCGAAGTTTCTTCCTCCACGGCGCTGATGGGATTTGTTGACAGCGTCAACTCTGCTGCGTGCAGCCGCCGTTGCCCATCAGTGATCACCCTGATCACAACCCTGGACTGCCCCTGACGGATGCGACCTGGTGTTGCCACCCCATCAGTTCGCCGGATTGGTCAGGCTGAGGTCTCGAGGGGGCGTCCGCCCCAGCGGATGCCTTTCTCGCTACGGATGCGAACGCGTTCCTTGCGCTGGGCGGCAAGGATGTCGGGGTGGCGGGTGTTGGCGTTGCGCCAGCGCAGGTGGGCGTGCAGGGCCTGGGTCTGCGAGGGGTGGCTTCGGTGGTGGGAGTTGGCAAGGGTGAACTGCCGCAGCGGGCCGAAGTGCGCCTCGATCGGGTTGGCCCAGGAGGCGTAGGTCGGGGTGAAGCACCCGGCGGCGGAGCAGGCACCGTAAGGCTTCCCGGCCGATGCGGATGACGCGTCCGTGCACGCGGCGCAGGTAGACGACGAGTTTGCGGATCGACCAGCGGGTGAAGGGCTGGCCGAGCTTGGTCGGGCGGGTAGTGGCCGTCTGGACGACGAAGTCCTCGACGTCAGTGCTGAGCAGGCGGGGACGGCCTCCCGCCCATCGAGGGTCCAGGCAGGCCAGGCCGATCTCGTCGAACCGGTGGATCACCTCCCGCACCGTGTCCTCGTCGGCCTGGATCAGCTGGGCGATTACCGGCACCCGGTTCCCGCCGGCGGACGCCAGCAGCATCATGGCCCGGCGATAGCGCACCGAGCTGGTACTGCCCCGGCGCACGATCTGCTGCAGCTTCTTCCCTTCCTGGTCGGTCAGTCGGCGCACTCGCACAGGCTCGGCCACCGCACTCCAGCAGTCGGAACGAACGTCACCGCCCATCCAACTGCCACGACCACCAACCCGGCGAACCGATGCGGCCAGAGCGCTAGGGAAGCAGCTCCCCCAGGGACGGCAGCAGTGACTCGAGATCACTCGGCAGCTCCGACGGCAGATCGCTCGGCAACTCGGACGGCAGCTTCGTGGGGAGCCGCGACGGCAGTTCGCTCGGGAGGCCGCTGGGCAGCTCTACCGGCAGGCTGAGGGACGGGGCGGGAGCGGAGCCGCTGCCGGTGCTGCTGCCGGCGCCCGGCTCGTCATCCGGCGAGTCGCCGCCGTCCGAGGCCATCAGCACGACGGCAAGGACGGCCCCGGCGGCAACCAGCAGGGCGAGGACGACGAAGAGGGGGTTCCTGCGCCTTCCGGGGCCGCCTGGCGGCTGCGACGGCGGAGGGGGCGACCAGCCGCCCCCTCCGGTCCCGTCAACGGGTCCGAAGCCGGAGTGGGGCGATCCGAAGCCACCCGGAGGCGGCGTGTCGCCCGGCGGTCCGGGCGGCTGGGGCGGTACGGGCGGCATGGCCATACCGTCCAGCGTCGCGGCGAACCGCTCACGATGCGAGCCCCGCACGGAAGTTGATACTTGTTGATACCGACCCATGCCATGGACCGCATCATTCCGGCGCATTCCCCTCGGAGATCCCAGGCAGAGATCCAGACGGAGTTCCCAGGCGGAGATCCAGGCGGAGATGCCGGCCCAGATGCCGGACGGGATCCAGGCGGGGATCGTTCGAAGACCGACCGACCGACCGGCGGCACGCGTGTGTGCACCCTCACCCGTGCACACACACGTGCGTGCCGGTTCAGCCTCGGGCGCCCAGGAGGTGGTCCATGGCGAGCTGGTCGAGGTGCTCGAAGGCCATGCCGCGGGCGGCGGCCGCCTCGGGGTCGAACTCCTCGAAGGCGGTGCGGTCGGCGAGCAGGCTCTCCAGGCCGTCCGCTGCGGTGGCCTGGGCGAGCTCGTCCAGACGGGATGCGCGCAGGGCCTCCTGGACCTCCGGGTCGCTACGGAACGCGGCCGCACGCTCCTTGAGGATGAGGTAGTTGCGCATGCAGCCCGCGGCCGAGGCCCACACACCGTCGAGGTCCTCGGTGCGCGGCGGCTTGAAGTCGAAGTGCTTCGGGCCCGCGTAACCGGCGCTCTCCAGCAGGTCGACCAGCCAGAACGCGGAGCGCAGATCACCGGCGCCGAAGCGCAGGTCCTGGTCGTACTTGATGCCGGACTGGCCGTTGAGGTCGATGTGGAAGAGCTTGCCCGCCCACAGTGCCTGGGCGATACCGTGCGGGAAGTTCAGCCCGGCCATCTGCTCGTGGCCGACCTCGGGGTTGACGCCGTAGAGCTCCGGGCGCTCCAGGCGCTCGATGAAGGCCAGGGCGTGGCCGACGGTGGGGAGCAGGATGTCGCCGCGCGGCTCGTTCGGCTTGGGCTCGATGGCGAACTTCAGGTCGTAGCCCTGGGAGGTCACGTACTCCCCGAGGAGGTCGAAGGCCTCCTTCATGCGGTCGAGGGCCACCCGTACGTCCTTGGCGGCGCCGGACTCCGCGCCTTCACGGCCGCCCCAGGCGACGTAGGTCTTCGCACCGAGCTCGACGGCCAGGTCGACGTTGCGGATCGTCTTGCGCAGGGCGTAGCGACGTACGTCACGGTCGTTCGCCGTGAACGCGCCGTCCTTGAAGACCGGGTGCGTGAAGAGGTTGGTGGTGGCCATCGGCACGGTCATGCCGGTGGTGTCCAGGGCCTGGCGGAAGCGCTTGATGTGCTCCTCGCGCTCACTGTCGGAGGATCCGAAGGGGATCAGGTCGTCGTCGTGGAAGGTCACGCCGTAGGCGCCCAGCTCGGACAGGCGCTGCACCGATTCGACCGGATCCAGGGCACGCCGGGTGGCGTCGCCGAACGGGTCCCTGCCCTGCCAGCCGACGGTCCAGAGGCCGAAGGTGAACCTGTCATCGGGGGTGGGCTGGTAGCTCATGCCGCGGCTCCTTGCTTGAAGACTGTGTCGCCGAGTGTGTCGCCGACTATTTCGTCATGGCAGTTTACAAATTAGTATGCGGACGCATCTCTGGGAAGACAGATCCCGCAGAGCCGCGGAAAAACTTGAGGGAGAACCCGATGTCAGCAGCCGAGGGTCCGCTCGTCGTCGGCGTGGACACGTCCACCCAGTCCACCAAGGCGCTGGTCGTCGACGCGGCCACCGGCGAGGTCGTCGCGAGCGGCCAGGCGCCGCACACGGTGTCCTCCGGAGCCGGCCGGGAGAGCGACCCCCGCCAGTGGTGGGACGCCCTCCGCGAAGCGCTGCACCAGTGCGGTGACGCGGCGCGCGAGGCCGCCGCGGTGTCGGTCGGCGGGCAGCAGCACGGGCTCGTCCCCCTGGACGAGCGCGGTGAGCCGGTGCGTCCGGCGCTGCTGTGGAACGACGTGCGCTCGGCGCCGCAGGCCCGCCGGCTGACCGAGGAACTCGGCGGGGCGAAGTTCTGGGCAGAGCGCACCGGGTCCGTCCCGGCCGCTTCCTTCACGGTCACGAAGTGGGCCTGGCTGGCCGAGCACGAGCCGGAGGCCCTGCGCGCCACGAAGGCCGTACGCCTCCCCCACGACTACCTCACCGAGCGCCTCACCGGCGAGGGCACCACCGACCGCGGGGACGTCTCCGGCACCGGATGGTGGGCGTCCGCGACCGAGACGTACGACGCGGAGATCCTCGCCCACGTGGGGCTCGACCCCGCGCTGCTGCCCCGCGTCGTGCGACCCGGGGAGGTGGCGGGCACCGTACGCGACAGTCACGACCTGCCCTTCGCCAAGGGGACGCTGGTCGCGCCGGGCACCGGTGACAACGCCGCGGCGGCGCTGGGCCTCGGGCTGCGCCCCGGCACGCCCGTACTGAGCCTTGGCACCTCGGGCACGGTGTACGCGGTGGCCAGGCGCCGCCCCACCGACCCCACCGGCACCGTGGCCGGCTTCGCCGACGCCCACGGTGACTGGCTGCCCCTGGCCTGCACCCTGAACTGCACACTCGCCGTCGACCGCGTCGCCGCCCTGCTGGGCCTGGACCGCGAAGCCGTGGAGCCCACCGCGGACCTCACGCTGCTGCCCTACCTGGACGGCGAGCGCACCCCGAACCTGCCGAACGCCTCGGGCCTCCTGCACGGTCTGCGCCACGACACGACCGCCGGCCAGCTGCTCCAGGCCGCCTACGACGGCGCCGTGCACTCCCTGCTCGGCGCGCTCGACCTGGTCCTCGACGAGGACGCGGACCGCTCGGCTCCCCTGCTGCTGATCGGTGGTGGCGCCCGGGGCACGGCCTGGCAGCGGACCGTGCGCCGGCTGTCCGGGCGGCCGGTCCAGGTGCCCGAGGCCAGGGAACTCGTCGCGCTGGGTGCCGCGGCGCAGGCGGCGGGCCTGTTGACCGGCGAGGACCCGGCCGCCGTCGCGCGCCGCTGGAACACCACGCGTGGGCCGGTGCTCGACGCCGTCGAGCGGGACGAGGCGACGCTGGCCAGGATCGCCGGGG
Source organism: Streptomyces sp. NPDC060000 (assembly GCF_042737375.1). Lineage (NCBI taxonomy): Bacteria > Bacillati > Actinomycetota > Actinomycetes > Kitasatosporales > Streptomycetaceae > Streptomyces > Streptomyces sp. NPDC060000. The sequence goes on along the minus strand of NZ_JBHWUU010000005.1, from coordinate 40,744 downwards.
TACTCTCCGACGCGGCCCCGCTGCTGGACCGGAGCGCGGACGCCCGCTGAACATCGACGAATCGACGAATCGACGAAGGCATGACCGCATCGCTGCACGAGGCCCGGCCGACCGGCCCCGGTCGTGCGCTGCCCGACACCCAGCAGGGCATGCGCCGCCGCAACCTGGCGCGGGTGATGCACGCCGTCAGCGCCGAGGGACCGCTCTCGCGGGCGGCGGTCGCCTCACGCATCGGCCTGACCCGGGCGGCGGTCTCGACCCTCGTCGACGAACTCATACGCACCGGACTGCTCGAGGAACTGGGCCCCGAGCGGCCCGGTCGGGTGGGCCGGCCCGGTTCCGCGCTGGCGGTCAGCGGGCGTGGTCCGTCGGGCATAGGTGCCGAGATCGGCGTCGACCACCTGGCGGCCTGCGCCGTCGACCTGCGCGGCGAGGTGCGGGCGCGTGCCGTGCGGCACGGCACCAACCGGGGCCGCTCCCCCGGGCCGGTGGTAGAGGAGCTGACCGGGCTCGTGCGCCGGGTGATCGCCGAGGCCGAGCGCGAGGGGCTGTGGCCGGCCGGACTCGCCGTGGCCGTCCCCGGCCTGGTCGCCCGCGACGCCCGTACGGTCGTCCGCGCGCCGAACCTCGACTGGCAGGACGTCGATCTCGGCGCGCTGCTGCCCGGCGAGCTCCCGCTGACCGTGGACAACGAGGCCAACTTCGGCGGCCTGGCCGAACTCTGGCTCGGCGCGGACACTCCGGGGGACTTCCTGCACGTGTCGGCGGAGATCGGCATCGGCGCCGCGCTGGTCGTGGACGGCAGCCTGCTGCGCGGCACCCGTGGTTTCGCGGGCGAGCTGGGCCATGTGCCGGTCCACCCCGACGGGCCGGAGTGCGGGTGCGGCGGGCGCGGATGTCTGGAGCAGTACGCCGGCGAGGAGGCGGTGCTGCGGGCGGCCGGGCTGGAACCGGGCGAGGGCCGCGTCGGGCTCCTCGCGGGACGTGCCGCGGAGGGCGACCCGGACGTGCGGCGCGCGCTGCGCGAGGCGGGAACGGCCCTCGGCATCGCTCTCACCGGGGCACTCAATCTCCTGGACCCGGAGGGCGTGGTGCTCGGTGGCGCACTGGCCGGGCTCGCCCCGTGGCTGCTGCCGTCCCTGGAGACCGAACTGTCCCGGCGTACGGCGGGCCCCGCCCGTCCCGTGTCCGTCTCCCGGCTGGGCCCCGAGGGCCCGTTGCTGGGGGCCGCGCATTCGGTGGTGCGGGCCGTGCTCGACGATCCTTCGGTGGTCTCGGAACGGTCCTGAGCGGCCTGGGCCACGGCCCGCTCGCGCCGACGGTCCCCGTCCACCCGCATGTCGACCGAGCAGCCGCCCAGAGCGGAACTCCACGTTCGGGTGAGTGAGTTGTCCACAAGGCCGCGCTCTTCCACGGAACCACGGCGTGCCCTCATGCCCAACCCGTCGGCGCCGTAATTTGGTGGGTGCGGGACACGGCAGCCGTCGAGTCGTGAGGGCGGAAACGGAAAGCATCGGGGCGTGCGGCGGGAACGGGCGACGGCGTTGTGCGACCGGCGCCCCGTGCGATGCGGTGCCGCATCCCGGACGTCTTCCGGAACCCGCGCAAGAAGGTGTCCGCCCACTACGTCGTGCGCTCCGTGGACGGGTCGTGTGGCGCAGTGCGTACGAGAGTGCGACGTTTCCTGGCACGCGGGGAACTGGGACTACAACACACGCAGCGTCGGGATCGAGCACGAAGGGTGGGTGGACAGACCGGCCTACTTCACCGACGCGCTCTACGAGTGGTCCGCTCGGCTGACGTCATCGGTCTGCGACCCGTACGGCATCCCGAAGGACCGGGCACACATCATCGGCCACTACGAGGTGCCGGGGAGCGACCACACCGATCCCGGTCCGAACTGGGACTGGAGCCGCTATCTGAGTCTCGTCAACCGCGCCTGGGCGCGAACCGGACCGACACCGGGTGCCCACTTCCGGGTGACCGTCGTCCAAACGGTTGTCGGCCCACGCACCTGGAGTGACGATGTCCCCAGCCGTACACCGGTTGCACGCCGTCGTACACCAGTCGTAGTTCGTCGCACTCCAGCCGTATCGCCTTCCGGGAGGACGAGTTGACCGATTCCTGGGTGGCTCTGGAGCCGGGCGCCGACCCGGCCGAGCGGGTACGGATCCTGCGGCGGGCGCATGAGGCGTTCACCGAGGCGGGCACCGTGCCGCGTCCGGTGCGTGCCGTGGTGGCCGACTCGTGGCGGCGTTCCGCGCGGGCCGGCGTCGGGCCCGACGGCACGGCGAGCGTCGAACTGACCGACGGCGATCTCGGCGCCTACCGGTCCGAGCATCCGCTGGCGCGGGTGATGCCGCTGTTCCGCGAGCTGATGGGCACGTTCGCCGCCGACGGGGAGCACCTGCTGGCGGTGTGCGACGTGCACGGAAGGCTGCTGTGGGTCGAGGGCCACGCGGCGACACGGCGGCAGGCGGGGCGGATGAACTTCGTGCCGGGTGCGCGCTGGGCGGAGAGCGCGGTCGGGACGAACGCGCCGGGCACGGCGGTCGCCCTGGACCGACCGGTGCAGGTGTTCGCCGCCGAGCACTTCATCCGGCGGGTGCAGCCCTGGACCTGCGCCGCCGCCCCGGTGCACGATCCGCGGACCGGGAGCGTGCTGGGCGCCGTGGACATCACGGGCGGGAACGGACTGGCGCATCCGCACAGCCTGGGCTTCGTCCAGGCGGTGGCGCGGGCCGCGGAGGCACACCTGGCGCTGCTCGCCCCGGAGCGGCCCGCCGCGGACACACCGCGGCTGACCGTGCTGGGCCGGGACGAGGCCCGTCTGGTCACCGACGGCCGTGACCTCAGGCTGAGCCGTCGGCACAGCGAGATCCTGGCACTGCTCGCCCGTCACCCCGAGGGCCTGACGGGCGACGAGCTGCTGTGCGCCCTGTACGAGGACGAGTCGGTGACCCCGGTGACGCTGCGGGCCGAACTCGCCCGGCTGCGCGGGGTGCTCGGTCCCGGGCTGCTGGTCTCGCGCCCCTACCGGCTCACCGCTCCGTTCGAGTCGGACGTCGCCGTCGTCGAACGAAGGCTGGCAGCCGGCGCGGTGACGGCGGCCGTGACCGCGTACACCGGGCCACCGCTGCCGTCGTCCCGGGCACCGGCGGTGGTCCGGCTCAGAACCCGTCTCGCCGACGGGCTGCGCGCCGCGCTGATCGCCTGCGGCGACCCCGATCTGCTGGCCGACTGGGCGCACGCACCGTGGGGCGAGGACGACCTGGAGGTGTTGCGGGCGCTGGCGGCGGTCCGCCCCACGGCCGCGATACGGGCCCGCCTCGTGTCGCTCCAGTCGGAACTGACAGCGCCGGCCGGGTGGCCGCACCCGTAGGCCGGGCACCCCGTCCGCAAGCGGGGCATGCGCGAGTGAGGCGTCCACAGGCAAGGCTCCCGGCGGGCGCCGCAACGTGGATGCAACGTCCGCTTCCCTAGCCTCCGGCGCAGAGCTGCCCAACGGCGGGCGGCGCTGCTGAGGAGGCAGAGCAGGATGACCCGTTACGCGGCGCCCGGCACCGAGGGCGCGATCGTCTCCTACCAGACGCGTTACGACCACTTCATCGGCGGCGCGTACGTGCCCCCGGCCCGGGGCCAGTACTTCGACAACCCGTCTCCGGTGAACGGGGAGACGTTCACCGAGGTGGCGCGCGGCACGGCGGAGGACGTGGAGCGGGCGCTCGACGCGGCGCACGCGGCCGCGCCGAGCTGGGGCCGCACCTCGGCGACCGAGCGCTCCGACATCCTGCTGAAGATCGCGGACCGTATGGAGGCGCACCTGGAGCCCCTGGCGGTCGCGGAGAGCTGGGAGAACGGCAAGCCCGTGCGCGAGACACTGGCGGCGGACATCCCGCTGGCCATCGACCACTTCCGCTACTTCGCCGGCGCGGTCCGGGCCCAGGAGGGTTCGCTCAGCGAGATCGACAACGACACGGTGGCGTACCACTTCCACGAGCCGCTCGGCGTCGTCGCGCAGATCATCCCGTGGAACTTCCCGATCCTGATGGCGACATGGAAGCTCGCGCCGGCCCTGGCAGCGGGGAACGCGGTGGTGATCAAGCCCGCCGAACAGACCCCGGTCTCGCTGCACTACTGGATGAGCCTGGTCGCGGATCTGCTCCCGCCGGGCGTGGTGAACATCGTCAACGGCTTCGGGCCGGAGGCGGGCAAGCCCCTCGCGTCCAGTCCGCGGGTGGCCAAGGTCGCCTTCACGGGCGAGACGTCCACCGGCCGGCTGATCATGCAGTACGCGGCGGAACACCTGAAGCCGGTCACCCTGGAACTCGGCGGCAAGTCGCCGAACATCTTCTTCGACGACGTGTGGGAGAAGGACGACGACCTGCGCGACAAGGCACTCGAGGGCTTCACCATGTTCGCGCTGAACCAGGGCGAGGTCTGCACCTGCCCGTCGCGCGGGCTGATCCAGCGCGGCAACTACGGCGACTTCCTCCAGGCGGCCGTGGCCCGCACCGAGCTCATCAAGCCCGGCCATCCCCTCGACACGGACACGATGATCGGCGCGCAGGCGTCCGGCGACCAGCTCGCGAAGATCCTCTCCTACATCGACATCGGCCGGAAGGAAGGCGCCAAGATCCTCACGGGCGGCGAACGCGCCGAGTACGAAGGCGAGTTGAAGGGCGGCTACTACGTCCAGCCGACGATCTTCGAGGGTGACAACCGGATGCGGATCTTCCAGGAGGAGATCTTCGGTCCGGTCGTGTCGGTGGCCTCGTTCGCCGACTTCGACGACGCCATCGCCATCGCCAACGACACGTCATACGGCCTCGGGGCCGGGGTGTGGACGCGCGACATCAACACGGCCTACCGCGCGGGCCGGGCCATCCAGGCGGGCCGCGTCTGGACGAACTGCTACCACGCGTACCCGGCGCACGCCGCCTTCGGCGGCTACAAGCAGTCGGGCATCGGCCGCGAGACGCACAAGATGATGCTGGAGCACTACCAGCAGACGAAGAACCTTCTGGTGTCGTACTCGCCGAAGAAGCTGGGCTTCTTCTAGAGGCACGAAAAAAGGCGCCTGACCTGGGCTTTTGCCCATCAGGCGCCTTCCTCTCGACCGGTCCGGGGCAAGGACCAAACTCCGGCTCACCCTTCAGACTCCGCGCCCTGGCTGACGCGGTCCCACTCCTGCATGGACTGCTCGATGAGGCGGTTGGCCTGTTCTCGGACGCCGTCCAGGAATTTGGCGTAGTGGCGGAAGAGGACCTCAATGCTCTGGCCCGCGCGACGAGCGCACTCGGCGGGGTCCACACCGGAGTACAGCCAGAACGAGATCCCGGCGTGCCGGAGGTCGTAGGGCCGCTTTGCCAGCTTGGAGGCGAGTTCTGTACGGGTCAGGACGTACTTGCGTGCCCGCGCCCACGTTGTGCCATATGCAGCTGCGTCCACGTAGTTGCCAGCCTGGTTCCGATGAACCCGTCCATGACGCTGGCCAGGTCGATGCTGGCGTCGGTGAGCTTGGCCCCCTGTTCGTCACACCAGTCGGTCCAGGCCTTGAGGTTGGGGGCGGTCTGCATTGACCAGAACCGTCCCGACAAGGCGGCGCTGATGGTGGTCTTCTCCGCGTTGCGGAATCCAGAGGCGGCGATGTGCGTGAAGCCGGGACCCTTTCCGCGGTGATACGCGCCCTTCCGAACAAGGTCGAGAGCGCTGTCCCGTTCGAGGGGTTCAGGTCCGGGACAGGGCCATTCGCGGCAACTGGTGCGTAGAATGCGTGGCCGCCGAGATCACCGCCACCGTCGCCCTCGTTCAGCAAACCCGCGGCCGCGGCAAGACCTCTCCGTCCTTCAATCCGGGACAGACGACCACGGAGTGGAGCCAGGATCATCCTGGCTCCACTCCGTGGTGCGGGCGTGTCACTGGAACTGTGCGAAGAACCTCCAGATCTCAGCTTTGGTCCAGGTGGCGATGCCGCTTTCGCCGGTGGAGCCGTCGACCGGACCGGGTATGTGGCCTCCGTCGAAAGCGGCCCATTGGACCGGGTATCCGGCACGGCAGCCCGAGTAGGTGGTGGTGATGTGCGTTCGGCTGCCCGGTGCGGGCTCCCGCGGGCTCTGGGGGGTGCAGCCGTTGTTGCTGACGAATCTGTCGCGCAGGGACCGTCCTTGCGCGATGTTGAGGACGGAGTCGCTGACGCCGTGGATTCCGAAGTAGGCGATGGGCTGGGTGCCGCCGCTGCACCCGCTGATCTGGGCGCCGGACATGACCGCGACGGCCCTGAAGACGTTCGCCCGGCTGCATGCGAGTGCGTAGCTCATACCGCCGCCCCAGCTGAATCCCGTGGCGAAACGCTGTGCCGGGTTGACACAGAGGCCGCCCTCGATTCGCCTGATCATGTCGTCGACGAAGGCGATGTCCTCACCACCCGAATCGGCCCAGCCGTTGCCGAGGCCCTGGGGGGCGACGAGGATCGCGCCGTTGTTCGACTGTTCCTGTTGGCCGTAGTAGGACCAGGCGTTCCCGCTCGTGCCGCCCGAGGCGACGTCGTCGGCGGTTCCGCCCCGCCAGTGGAACGCGAAGATCAGCCGGTAGCGGTGGCTGTTGTCGTAGTTGGCGGGAACTTTGAGGATGAAGCTGCGGCTCTTGCCGCCGCTCTGAATCGTGTGCGTACCGCTCGCCAGAGTCGGGGTGCTGCCGCACCCGCCGCCACCGGACGACAGCTTGATCATCTGCCATTGCTGGTTGGCGCCGCCCCAGTCGGTGTACTGGACGACGTTGCCGCCGTCGGCGGTGGAGGCGCCCTGCACCTCCACCGCCTTACTGCTGGTGCGGTTGATCAGCCGGACGTGGCCCGCGTCGGAGTCGGCCAGGCGGAACTGCTGGTTGGCCCCGTTGTGGTCGGCCCACTGCTGGATCGCGGCACCGTCTGCGGTCGAGGCGCCGGCCACGTCGAGAACTCTGTCCGAATGCCGGGCCTTGAGGCGGTAGAAGCCGCCGCCGGAGTCCACGAACTGCCACTGCTGGTTGGCTGCGTCGTTGCGCGTCCACTGGCCGACCCGCGCGCCGTCGGCGGTGGACGCGCCAGAGACGTCCAGCGCCTTGCCGCTGTTGCGATTGACCAGGACATACCAGGCATTGGTATCCACCGTCGCCGCCTCGGCGGGCGCCGGATTCACCGCCGCGAGCATGCCGATCGCGAGGGTCGCCGCCACCACGGCGGCGCCCCTGGACCACCAGCGATGTCTGCGTGGAGGGGCGGGGGAAGCCGCACCGTAGGTCTTCATCGACTCACCCTTTCGTTTGTGGGGTCCCATCAAGTGCGGGTCCAGCGTTGGTTGTTGCCGTTCGAGCAGGAGTAGAGCTGGATCTGGGTGCCGTTGGCTGTGCCGCTTGCGACGGCGTCGAGGCAGAGGCCGGACTGGACGCCGACGATGGATCCGTCGGAGTTGAGGCGCCATTTCTGGTTGTCGCCGCCCCAGCAGCTGTAGATCTGGACTTTGGCGCCGTTGCCGATGCCGGCGGCGTCCAAGCACTTGTTGCCGTAGACCCTGAGCTCTCCGGCGGCGGTGTACGTCCACTGCTGGTTGGTGCCGTTGTGGCAGTCCCACAGGTTGAGCTGGGTGCCGTCGGTGGTACCGGTGCCGGGCACGTCCAGGCAGCGGCCTGAACCGACGCCCTTGATCGGTCCGGAATCCGAAGGGGGCGTGGAGGTGCCGCCGTTGAGTGCGTTGAGGACGGCGGTGTAGGCGGGCTTCTTGCTGCCGTCGCCGTTGAACAGCAGCGGTGTTTGTTCCGATCGCCAGGAGTCGGTGTCGCGCACACCCCAGACGGTGATGCCGAGGCAGCGCGGGACGGCCAGGCAGTCGTTGGTCACGTTGGCGTAGGTCGTGGCCGGGGCACCCTGGATGTCGAGTTCGGTGATGGCCACGTCGACGCCGACGGCGGCGAAGTTCTGCAGGGTGGTGCGGAAGTTGCTGTTGTAGGGGCTGCCGCTGTTGAAGTGGGACTGGAAGCCGACGCAGTCGATCGGCACGCCGCGCTGCTTGAAGTCTCGGACCATGGCGTACATGGCCTGGGTTTTGGCCCAGGTCCAGTCCTCGACGTTGTAGTCGTTGTAGCAGAGCTTGGCGGACGGGTCGGCGGCGCGCGCGGTGCGGAAGGCGACCTCGATCCAGTCGTTGCCGGTGCGTTGGAGGTTGGAGTCGCGCCGGGCTCCCGAACTGCCGTCGGCGAAGGCCTCGTTCACGACGTCCCACTGGGCGATCTTGCCCTTGTAGTGGGCCATCACGCCGTTGATGTGGTTGATCATCGCCTGGCGCAGCGTGCTGCCGCTGAGGCTCTGCATCCAGCCGGGCTGCTGGGAGTGCCAGGCCAGGGTGTGGCCGCGCACCTGCTTGCCGTTCTGCACCGCCCAGTTGTAGACGCGGTCACCGGCGGTGAAGTTGAACTGGCCCCGCTGCGGTTCGGTGGCGTCGATCTTCATCTCGTTCTCGGGCGTCACCGAGTTGAACTCACGGCCGGCGATTGTCGTGTACGCCGAGTCGCCCAGCCTGCCCGAGGCGATGGCGGTGCCGAAGTAGCGGCCGCTCTGCGCCGCTGCGGCGCCGAGCGTGTTCTCGGCGGCGTGTGCGGCCGGCGGCGCGACCAGTGCGGCGACCACACCGAGGACGCCGACGACCAGCGCCAACAGCAGGCCGCGGATCTTCCGGCGGATAACGGGTCTGGGAAGGGCATACGAGCCCATGACTGTGCCTCCAAGGTAGAAATCACGGAAGGACTGACGCGCGGGGGGAATCCGTCATCTGCTCCCACCCGGCAGACGGACAGGGCGGGCCGGAACCCGGGCAGCACGGAATCACCGGACACCGCGGTCATGGGACCGGGTCGGTCTCAACCGGCACGGACGGCACCCGGTCGATCGTCGAGTGACTACGGCGGGCGGCGGGCGGCGGCGGTGTTTCGACACAGGCATGGGGGCACTCCATCGCGGCTCAGCCGGGGACCGCCACGCAACGTCGCGCACCTCTCCAACTGCGCGAAGAGCCAGGAGGCGCTGGTGCGAATCTCAGCGGAACGTGACGGGGTGGCGCAGGTGCTCTGGTGCGCGGTCTGTCGTGCAGCTGTGCGTGGATCTGCCGTGCAGCACAAAGTGCTCAGGGCCGGCGTGGCTCGATATCTCGAACTGTCGCCGGGTTCTCAGACAGGGATGATTGAGGGATTGACGGCGGATCGTCAATACTCGCCGCAGAAGAAGTTTCGATTCCTCGCCCGAAACATTCGGAAATCCCGGCGAGTCGGGCGGCGAACCTCCGGCACCGCTCTCGACGGATGCCCATCTGGTCACGCCCAAAGGGGAGGCATTTTGTGGACAGATCGGCGACAGGCCTTGACCAGAGGGCCCCACATTCCTAGCTTGTGGCGTCAAAGCATTCGGAAATCCTTCGAAAGCTTTCGAGATTGGCCCTGCCCCGGCGCGTCCGCTCCGCGGCTCATCGGGGTCACCTCACCCCCAAAGGAGGCCCTCTGATGTGGTTTCGCCACCCATCCCCGGTCCGTCTCAGACGCTTACTCGCCGTCCTCGCGCCCTTGTTGCTCGTGGCCACCTTCCTCGGGGCCCAGCCCGCCGACGCGGCGACCGTCGACCCCAACGCCTCGTATGTGCTGGTCAACCGCAACAGCGGCAAGGCCTTGGATGTCTACAACATGGCGACCGACGACGGCGCCCGCATCACCCAGTGGACCAGGAACGATCAGAACCAGCAGCAGTGGCAGTTCGTCGATTCCGGGGGCGGCTACTACCGCATCAAGTCCCGCCACTCGGGCAAGGTGCTGGACGTCCACAACTGGTCCACCGCGAACGGCGGCTCGATCGTCCAGTGGGCCGACCTGAACGGCATCAACCAGCAGTGGCGGCTGGCCGACAGCTCGGATGGCTACGTGAGGTTCATCTCGCGCCACAGCAACAAGGCTCTCGAAGTACAGGGCGCCTCCACCGCCGACAACGGGAACATCGTCCAGTACGACGACTGGGGCGGCAGCAACCAGCAGTGGCAGCTCGTCAAGGTCGGCGGCGACAACCCCGGCCCGTGCGATCTTCCGTCGACATACCGCTGGACATCAACGGGCGCGCTGGCGCAGCCCAAGCCGGGGTGGGTCTCGCTCAAGGACTTCACCGTCGTCCCCTACAACGGCAGGCAACTCGTCTATGCGACGACGCACGACACGGGGACGAGTTGGGGTTCGATGAACTTCGGCCTGTTCACCAATTGGTCGGAGATGGCCTCGGCCGGCCAGAACACGATGTCGTCTTCCACCGTCGCGCCCACGCTCTTCTACTTCGCGCCGAAGAACATCTGGGTGCTCGCCTACCAGTGGGGCGGGACCGCCTTCTCCTACCGGACGTCGAGCGACCCCACCAACCCGAATGGCTGGTCATCCCCGCAGGTGCTCTTCTCCGGAAGCATCTCCGGCTCCGGAACAGGACCCATCGACCAGACGCTCATCGGTGACGGGACGAACATGTACCTGTTCTTCGCCGGTGACAACGGCAAGATCTACCGGGCCAGTATGCCGATCGGGAACTTCCCGGGCAGCTTCGGCGCGACCTCGACAGTGATCATGAGCGATACGACGAACAACCTGTTCGAAGCCCCGCAGGTCTACAAGCTGCAGGGCCAGAACCGCTACCTCATGATCGTCGAGGCGATCGGCTCGCAGGGCCGCTACTTTCGCTCGTTCACGGCCACCAGTCTGAACGGCTCATGGACACCCCAGGCCGCGACCGAGAGCAATCCCTTCGCCGGCAAGGCCAACAGTGGCGCCACCTGGACCAACGACATCAGCCATGGCGAACTGATCCGCACCAGCGCCGATCAGACCATGACCGTCGATCCCTGCAATCTGCAGTTGCTCTACCAGGGGCGCAGCCCCAACTCCGGCGGCGATTACGGCCTCCTGCCCTACCGTCCGGGTCTGCTGACACTGCAGCGCTGACGGCATGACACGAGTCCGGCTCCGGTAGGGAGCCGACGTGGCGGGCTCGGCGGAAGGTGTGCCCGCCCCCGGTCACGCGACCATGTCAGCGCTCATACGGCGACGGAGCGCGGGGCAGGCAACGCTCACCAGCCCGAGGGCCATCCCGCAACGCGGCGCCGCCGCCGGTGGCGCTTGCGGCGGGTTTGCTCAGGCCGAACCACGCGAAGTCGCTGTCGGAACCAGTGCCGTCGGGCTGCCCGACGCGGCAGAGGGAAACTCGTACAGGCCGATTGTCAGCGTTGTTCCGCCGCAGCCCCGTCCACAGCGGCCCCGTGCGGTTGAACCGGCTCCGGTAGAACCGGTGTACAGCGGGGCCGGTGTCGCGGTCTACGACCTGCGCCACGCCGTCGACGCACTCCTGGTGACCGGTCGGCCGCTCGCATCCCGCCCTGTCAACGCCACGACTCCCTCCGCACACATCCGCTGAACGCACCGACCACTGACGCTCCCCCGCCGCATCGGCTGTGGGTCGTCCTCCCGGTCCCGTCCATACGTCCGGGCAGCCACGTCGATCTCGGCCCCCGAGGGCCGCACACCCCTGCGCGCGGGATGAGCGGGGTTCCTGGCCTCGCCGCCGAAGCCGGCCGCGGGCATGACCAGGCGGAAGGTGCAGCCGCGGCCGGGGGCCGTGTCGAGTTCGAGGCGGCCGCCGTGGCCCTCGGCGATGGCCAGGCCGAGGCCGCTGCCGCCATGGATGCGGGAACGGGCGGGGTCGGCGCGGTAGAAGCGCTCGAAGACGAGCTCGGCGTCGACGGGTTCGAGGCCCGGCCCTTCGTCCGCCACCTCGATCACGGTGATCGGCAGGCCCTCCGGCAGGGGCGGTGAAGCGGTGGTGCGTCCGGGCCGGTCCGTGGCGCCGGTTCCGGGACCCGCCTCGGTCGTGCCGACACGAACGTGGGCGCGGGTGCCCGGCGGGGTGTGGACGCGAACGTGGACGCGGGTGCCCGGCGGGGTGTGGACGCGGGCGTTGGCGGGCAGGTTCTCGAGGATCTGGCGCAACCGGTGCGGGTCGCCCACGGTCTCCGTGACATCGAGTTCCTCGGCTCCGGTGGGATCGGCCGGGGTGTGCAGCGGGCCGAGGTCGACGGGGTGGGACTCGCTGTGGAGGGCGGCGGCGCTGACGGCGTCCGCCGCGAGGGACAGCAGGTCGACCCGCTCCCTGCGGTGGGAGGGTTCCTGGTCCAGGGTCGCGAGCAGCTGGAGGTCGTCGACGAGCAGACTCATGCGTTCCGCGTTGTGCGCGATGACCCGGTTGGCCTCGTTTCGTTCGAGGGCCGAGCGCGGTTCCGGGCGGAGGGCGAGTTGGGCGTAGCCCTGGATGGCGGTGAGCGGTGCGCAGCTCGTGCCCGGCGTCGGCGACGAACCGGCGAAGGCGGGTCCGAGGCCTCTCGGGCCAGCAGCGCCTTCTGCAGGCGGTCGAGCATGGAGTTCAGGACGTGGCCGAGTCGCCCGATCTCGGTACGCGCATCAGTGTCGGCCAACCGCAGATCGAGCCGGCCGGCGGTGATGTCCTGAGCCGTCCGTTCCACTCTGGTCAGGGGCAGCAGCCCCAGACGGACCACCCATCGGCCCAGGGCGATCAGGGCGACGATCGTGACGGCGAGCAGCACGGCGTTCAGCCACAGGAGCTTCGACGTGGCACCGTCGACGGTGTCGAGCGGAAGGATGACCACCGAGCTCATACCGTCCGGGCCGGGGTTCAGCAGCACCCGCCAGCGGCCGTCACCACTGACGGCGGCCACTGTTTCGGGGTGGCCGTCCCGCAGTCCGAGCTCCTCCGCCTGATCGGCCAACCGGGGTCCTGGCTTGGTCTCGGAGCCCAGAGAGTCGTTCAGACGGCGCCCGGAGGAGTCGTAGAAGTAGACGTGGAAGTCCGAGGGAAGTATGTCCGGGCGTTCCCCCGGGTCCGGGAGCCTGCCGTGGAGGGCGTCGTCATAGGCGGGAGCCGGTGTATGGAACTCGACGAGCTGCTCGTCGACGCGGTCCAGCAGCCAGGAGCGAAGCACCACATAGCCGATCGCCTGGGAGGTCAGGACTGCCGCGGTGGCGAGCAGGGTGGCGCCGAGGACGAGGCGCCGTCGCACCGATTTGGGCGGCCGGGGCAGGAACCGGGTCACTGGTCCGACGTCCCTGCGTGGTCGCGGGGAAGCCGCAGGCAGTAGCCGACCCCGCGCACGGTGTGGATCAGTGGCGGCTCGAAGCAATCGATCTTCCTACGCAGGTATCTGACGTACGTTTCGATGATCCGGGCGTCGCCGGAGAAGTAGTAGCTCCAGACGTGGTCGAGGATCTGGACCTTGCTCACCACCTGGCCCGCGTTCGACAGGAGGTAGGCCAGGAGTTTGAACTCGGTGGGCGACAGGGCGATGTACTGCCCTGCGCGGTGCACCTCGTGGGCGCCCTCGTCGAGTTCGAGGTCGGCGTAGCGCAGAACACTCTGTACCGCCTGCCGTTCGGCGGCCGCCGACGTGCGGCGCAGAATGGCCTCGATGCGCAGCAGCACCTCCTCGATGCTGAAGGGTTTGGCAACGTAGTCGTCCCCGCCGGCACTGAGGCCGGTGATGCGATCGTCGGTGCCGGTGCGGGCGGTCAGGAACAGAATGGGACAGTCGTTGCCTGCCGCCCGCAGCTGCGGGTCACCTCGAAGCCGTCCAGGTCGGGCAGCATCACGTCCAGCAGCACCAGATGCGGTTGAAGGCGTTCGACCTCCAGGAGGGCCGCCTGTCCGTGCTGCTCACCTCGTATCCGGTCAGGCGAAGCGTTGCCTCCAGCAGGGTGCGGATGCTGGGCTCGTCCTCGACCACGAGGAGCCGATGGCGCGGCCGCGCGGCCGCGGGCTGCTCGGTCATGCCTCTCTCCTGGTCCGTTCTGCCGTGTGGCGACCGGCGCTTGGGCGTCGGTTACTTGGCGGCGCAGTGTCACGGTGTGTCCCGCGACGTGGCTCAGGGCCGTTTCAGCCGTCATTTCACGGGCCCGGCGCCCCATCTCGACAGCAGGAGACGGTCCTCCAGCCGGTGGCGCTCCCCCGTCTCGGCGCAGGCGAGAGTGCCAGGGGCGGATGGGCGCCGGTACGGTCCAGCACATCCGCGCCTCGACCGTGCAGGCGGATGCGGACGGCGCCGAAGCGCACCTGAACGTGCGTACCCGGCGGGGTGCGGACGCAGGCTGGACCACCCGCACGCCGAAATTCCGGGCCAGGCCGGCCGTGCGCGCCTCGGACGAGCGGAGTGGATCCGTCGGCATCGGCCCCCGGTCAAGATCCGGACCATTCCCGGGCCGACAAGCCGCTCCTCGCTTCGGTTGAGCCTGTTTCCGCTGGTCAACGGCCTACTGAACCCTGTACCACCTGCAGACCAAGAACCTTCTGGTGTCGTACTCGCCGAAGAAGCTGGGCTTCTTCTAGACGCCTGCGAAAGGGCGCCTGACCTGGCGATCCGTCAGGCGCCTTTCGCTCAGCCCGCTCTCGCCTGATCCCGGCTTGCGCGCCGACTCCCAGTCACTCCTGCACCTGTACCTCTCCCGACGAGTGCTTTCGGACCAGTCAGGGACCAGATCCGCGGTTGAGCCCACGGTTGTTTCGCCTCGGCTGGACGCCCCCGTCAACGAATTCGGGCATCACGTGGGTGCGGTGCACACCGGGGCCGCGGCCGCGAACCCACCCGCTGTGGCGCGGGACCGTCCCGAACTCGCGTTTCTCCTCACGCATGACGCGGCGAGGGCACCCGGCAAGACCCTCCGGAGCCGTCGGAGTCGGTGAACCGGGCACCGCCCGGGGTGAGAGCAGCGTCGTTGAAGAAGCTCGTGCCGGCACCGAGTCGGAGGGTGGCGACGGTCGCTCCGGTACGGGTGTCGTAGACATGCACCTGCCCGCGACAGCTCGGAACAGACCGTCTCCTGGCATCCCTGACCCGCTGTCGGACCGGTCGCGAGCACCCGTCGGGCTTCAGAAGGCGGAGTTCGCGAACCAGTGGGCCAGCAGGTCCTCGTCCCCCTCGTGAGCGAGGGCCTCTGCCTCGTAGGGCAGGCGCCCGTAGACGAGCAGGAGCAGGTCGGCCGCGGTTCCCCGGACGGTCGCATCAGCGGTGTCCGCGGTCGGGTGGGCCGTGTCCAGGCCGAAGCCGTCGGGCTTCAGACGGACGAGCCAGGCATCGTCCCCGTCGGTGGTGCGGAAGCAGATGGTCTTGTCGGGGCCCCGCAGGTTGGCGACCTTGGGAGCGAAGAAGGTGGCGAAAGGCAGGTTGACGAGGAACTCGTCGATCCCGTCGACGGCGACCCGGCGGTCGATGGCGGGCTGGCGGCCGAGCGCGAGCTCGGCGTCGGCCCGGTGCAGCAGCGTCTCGAAGAGCATGCGACGTACCCAGAAGCGCGCGTGCTGGTCGGCGCCCCACGCCCACATCGGCAGGTACGGGTCGGTGGCCGCGAAGGCGTCCGCGGCCACAGTCGCGCTCTCGCCCAGCCAGTCGGCGTATCCGTCCTCCCGCTCCGGGAGCCGCAAATCCACCTCACGCTTGCGCGGGGGTTCCTGGATGCGTGCCCGCAACAGGGCCGAGAACCAGCGCTGGACACTGCCTGTGTGCTTGACCAGGTCGGCGAGCGTCCAGCCGGGGCAGCCGGCCACCGCGGTGGCCAGGTCGGCGCCCTTGACCGCTGCGACGAACCGGGCGGTCTCCGCCGCGACCGCCGTGCGGTGATCGACCGGGGTGACAACGGATGCGTGGTCGGTGCGATCGGATGTGCTCATCGTGGACATGCCTTTCGGAGAAGCTGCGGGGTCGGCCGGACGGCTCGGGCGGTCCGGCCGCACCGGGCAGCTCACCACAGATGGCGAGCTGCCCGGTACTGCGCGGGGCACGTTCGGACGCGCCTGTTTCGGCAACTGAACGGCTCCGGCTCGCGGCCGGCCTGCATGAACCAGCGCCCCCGGTGCCGTCGCCCGTGACGATCCGCAGCACTGGGTCCGCCATGATTGATGATTGATCGCCCCGGCGCCGCGGGCCGCAGCGTCGGCAGCACCGCATGGGTGCCGAAGACCACGCCGTCGAGGTCGCCCCCGGCGCGCGACGGTAGCCCACCGGCGCGCGACCCTTCCTTCACAGGTGCCGGCGCAGTCCGCCGGCACCGGCCGTGACGATCACCACCTTGCCCGGGAGCACGGCCCCGCTCCCGGCGGCCGTCATGCCAGCTCGAGGACCAGCTTGCCGACGTTCTCGCCACGGAAGAGCATCTGCAACGCCTCGGGGAAGTCGTCCACGCTCCCTCTCACGACGTGTTCCCTGACCTTGATGCGGCCGTCGGCGATCCAGGCGGAGATGTCCTGCGCGGCCTGTGGATAGCGCTCGGCATGGTCGAAGACGACGAATCCCTCCATCCGGGCACGGCGCACCAGAAGTGACAGGTAGTTCGAGGGGCCCTTGACCGGGGTGGCGTTGTTGTACTGACTGATCGCACCGCAGACCACGACGCGCGCGTGCATCGCCAGCCGAGTCAGGGCGGCGTCGAGGATGTCACCTCCCACGTTGTCGAAGTAGACGTCGATGCCGTCGGGGGCGTGCCGGCGCAGCGCCTTCCTGACGTCGTCGACGCGGTAGTCGATCGCAGCGTCGAATCCCAGTTCGTCGGTGAGCAACGCGCACTTCTCCGGCCCTCCGGCGATGCCCACCACCCGGCAGCCCTTGACCTTCGCGATCTGACCCGCGATGGTGCCGACCGCGCCGGCCGCCCCCGACACCACGACGGTCTCGCCGTCCTTCAGCGCCCCTACGTCCAGCAGGCCGAAGTAGGCGGTCATTCCAGGCATGCCCAGCGCGCCGAGATACGTCGAGGGCGGGGCGAGGGAAGTGTCGATCTTCATGGCGCCCCTACCGTCGGAGACCACGTGTTCCTGGACGCCGAAGGTGCCGACCACATGATCACCGGGCTGGAAGTCAGGGTGGTCGGAGGCGGTGACCTCGATGACCGATCCGGCGCGCATCACCTCACCGATGCCCACCGGCGGCAGGTAGGAGGGCCGGTCGTCCAGCCAGCCCCGCATCGCCGGGTCCAGGGAGATGACGCGCGTGCGGCCCGCGAACCGGCCCGGGCCCGGTTCGTCGACGGTCCCAGCACAGTGCTCCCAGTCATCGGGTTCGACCTCGCCCACGGGGCGGGCTGCCAGACGGATCTGGCGGTTGGTCGCGGACATCGCGCCTCCTGTCGTTGCGGCTCACCTGACCATACCGACCAGTAGGTAGGTCGGTTGCCGTGATATGTGCCACAGGTCGCTCCGCCCGTCGGCTGCCTATGGTTCGCAGGTCGTCGAGCCGTCGACCGACGCCGCCCACCGGATGCCACGTCGAGCCCAAAACGTGACCTCCCGCAGGCTCGTCCAGCATTCCAACCAGTCGGTATCGTGCGCCGCCGCACCCTCCTCCGCCACCTCCCCCCCAAGGATCCGAGCCACACCGGAAGGCCACGCGATGACATATCCCGATGACAGGCGGTACCCGCAGCCGGAATGGTCGCAGCCGTGGACCGAGCCGTACGGCCACGCCCCTCGGTACGAGTCGTACGGGCGGGATCCGGGACAGGAGCCCTCCCCGGCCGCATTTGACCACTCCCCGTACGACCGGTACGGGCAAGCCGCCCGGCACGAACCGCACGCGCACGAGACGCATCGGCACGGCGCCGACCTCGCCGCCCTTCGCTCGGCCTACCGCGTCCTGCGCCGGGTCTCGACGTTCACCGCACTCGGCTCCTTCGTGGTGTACGTGGTGCTGTCCTGCTACGCACCTGGGCTGACGGGGGCCAGGATCACCGGGGAGCTGAGCCTGGGGATGGCCCTGGGGATCCTTCAGCTCGTCGTCACCTTCGCGGCGGTCTTCTCGTACGGGCGCAGCGCACGACGCTCGGTGGACCCGTTGGCCCACGCCGTCAGGGAGCGGGCGGCCGGCCGGCCCGCGGGGGTGGCGAGATGACCGACGTCGGCTCCGGGTCGCAGGCCACCGTCCTCGTTCTCTTCACCGCCCTGGTCACCGTCACGCTGATGATGTGCGTGATGACGGGACCGGACCGCGACGATCTGACCAACTTCTACACCGGCTACCTCTCGCTCACCCCGTTCAAGAACGGCCTGGCCATCGCCGGCGACTACATCTCCGCGGCCACGGTGCTGAGCACCACCGGCATCATCGCGCTCGCCGGATACGACGGCTATGTCCTCACGGTCAGCACCGCGTTGTCTCTGGTGCTGCTGATGTTCCTGCTGGCCGAACCTCTGCGCAATGCCGGCAGGTTCACCATGGGCGACGTCCTGGCCCGCACCATGCCCGGGCGGGCCGTGCGCATCGCTTCCTGCGTCGTGACACTTGCGGCGACCCTGCCCTTCCTGGTCGTCCAGCTCTCCGGGGCCGGGTCGCTGCTCACCTTCATCCTGGACATGCCGCACGGGGCGGGCGCCAGGACGGCGTGCATCGTCATCGTCGGCAGCTTGATGATCATTTACGCGGCGCTCGGCGGTATGAGGGGAACCGCGCTCCTTCAGATGATCAAGATCGTCATCCTGCTCGGCACCAGCGTCGTCGTCGCCGCCCTGGTCCTGAACCGCTTCGGCTGGAATCCCGGAAACCTGTTCAGGGCCGCCCAGCACGGCAGCGGCACGGGCCCCGCCTTCCTTCAGCAGGGCCTTCAGTTGGGCACCTCGGCCGCCGACCGGCTGGATTTCGTCGGTCTCCAGGTCACCGTGGTCCTCGGCGTGGCCTGCCTGCCCCACATCACCATGCGTCTGTACTCCTCGCAGGACGTGCCGGCCGTGCGTCGCTCCATGTCGTGGGCCGTCGGCACGGTCACCACCTTCTGCCTGCTCGTGATCATCGTGGGTACGGGCGCGGCAGCCCTGGTGGGATCGCGGTCCATCATCGCGGCCGACCCGCACGGCAGGACGTCGGTGCTCATGCTGTCGCAGGTGCTGGGCGGGGCCCCCGCCTCCGTGGGCGCGACGATTCTCTACTCGGCCGTGGCGGGAATGGTGTTCATCACCCTGTTGTCCTCGGTCGCGGGGATGACCCTGGCGGCGGCCTCGTCGCTCGCCCACGACCTGTTCGCCCACGCGGCGCGGCGGGGACAGGCGGAGCCGCGTACGGAGATGACGGTGGCGGCGTGGACGAGCGTGGCCGTGGGAACCGTCGCCATCGGGCTCGCCGCCCTGGTCCAGAACTGGGACGTCGGCGTGCTGACCACTCTGGCCGTCTGCATCGGGGCGTCCGCGGTGGCTCCCGCGCTGACCTACTCCCTGTTCTGGAAGGGGTTCACGCGCACCGGCCTGCTCGCCACCCTCTATGGCGGCGCGGCCTGCGCGCTGGTGCTGATGGTCTTTTCCAAGGCCGTCTCGGGCACGCCGTCCGCCGTCTTCCCGAACGCCGACTTCCACTGGTTCCCCCTGCAGTCCACCGGACTGGTGTCCATCCCGTTCGGCTACCTGGCGGGCTGGCTGGGCAGCCGTCTGGACCACCGGCGCCGCGCCGCTGACAGCCGGGAGAGCCGACAGCTGTACGAGGAGAGCGAGGCACGTCTGCTCGCCGCAGCCGAATGACCCGGGTGGCGGGGCGGACCGGGCAGACGGCCTCGGTGCCGCCGCCGCAGTCCGCCCAAGGGCCCACGGCCCCCCGCGGGGCCTGCATGGCGGTCGGATGCCGACACGCATGCCGCTGTGCGAGTCGGCAGCCGCATGGCCACGGTCAGGTGAGCGTGGCGGCCAGGGGTTGCTCGGTCCACACCGTTTTGCCTTCGCGGGTGTAGCGGGTGCCCCAGCGGTCGGCCATCTGGGCCACCAGGAACAAGCCGCGCCCGCCCTCGTCCGTGGTGCGGGCGCGGCGCAGGTGTGGGGCGGTGTGGCTGGTGTCGCTGACCTCGCACACCAGAAAGCGTTCGCGGATCAGCCGCAGGGTCGCAGGGCCGGTGGCGTACCGGTAGGCGTTGGTGACCAGTTCGCTGGCGATCAACTCGGTGCTGAACGCCAAGTGCTCCAGACCCCATTCGGTCAGCTTCGCGGAGGTCAACGCCCGCGCCCGGGCGGCGCCGGCGGGCTCCAGCGGCAGCTGCCAGGTGGCGACGTCCTCCGGTGGCAGCATGCGGGTGCGGGCTATCAGCAACACGATGTCGTCGCTGGGGCGCGCGGGCACGAGCGAGTCCACCACGGCTTGGCATGTCCGTTCCAGCTCGTCCGCAGGGCGGGTGAGCGCTGCGCACAGCTTGCTCAGGCCGAGGTCTGCATCGATGTGGCGTTCGCCGATGATCCCGTTGGTGTACAGACACAGCAGGCTTCCCGCTGCCAGGTCGATCTCGCGGGCCTCGAACGGCAGGCCGCCCAGGCCGAGCGGTGGGCCCGCGGGCAGGTCGAGCAGGGCCACCTGTCCATCCGGAGCGGTCACCACCGGCGGCGGGTGGCCGGCGCGGGCCACGGAGCACTGCCGGGAGACAGGGTCGTACACGGCGTACAGGCAGGTGGCGCCGATGACCTGCTCGCCCACGGGCCGTTCGCCGGATGCTTCCTGTTCGGCCGCCAGCAGGGTGACCAGGTCGTCCAGGCGGGAGAGGACCTCGTCCGGCTCCAGGTCGAGGCTGGCGAGCGTGTGTACGGCGGTACGCAGCCGGCCCATCGTGGCAGCGGCGTGGATGCCGCGTCCCACCACGTCGCCGACGACGAGGGCGACCCGAGCCCCGGACAGGGGAACGACGTCGAACCAGTCGCCGCCCAGGCCCGGGGCCGCGCTGGCCGGCAGGTACCGCAGGGCCACCTCGACGGCCGACTGGTCCGGAACCGTCCGGGGCAGAAGGCTGCTCTGCAAGGTGAACGCGGTCTGCTGCTGCTGGGTGAAGCGCCGGGCGTTGTCGATGGCGACGGCGGCGCGCGAGCCGAGTTCCTGGGCGAGGGTGAGATCGTCCGCCTCGAAGGGATCGGGGCGGCGCGAACGCCACAGGGTCAGCACGCCCAGCACCAGGCCACGAGCGGCGAGAGGTACCACGATCAGCGAGTGGGCGCCCAGTTCCGGGGCGTGGGACCCCAGGAGGCCTTCGGTCGAGACCGAGTCGGACGGCAGAACCGGTTCCAGGACGGGCCGCCCTTCGGCCAGGCACCTTGACTGGGGTGTGTCGGGTGCGAACTCCACGGGCGCGCCCTGGCCGTGGGGCGGGCCGGGCTGCTGCGCGCCGACGCCGCAGGTCCCCACTCGAACCACAGGTCCCGGCAGCGCCTGAGCCGGTTCCTCACCGCATGTGACCGGCTGAAGCAGGTCCACCGACGCATGGTCGGCGAGGTGCGGCACCATCACCTCGGCGAGTTCCCGGGCGGTCTCTGCCACGTCGAGCGTGGTTCCGATACGGCTGCCGGCCTGGTCGAGGAGCGCGAGCCGACGCTGGGCCCGGTGGCGTCCGGTGATGTCCTCGATCATCTCGGCCACGCCCAGGACGCGGCCGGAGGGGTCCTCCATCCGGAAGGACGAGACCAGTGCGACCCGCTCGCGTGCCGGGTCCAGCTCGAGGCGGGCGAACTGCTCGGAGTAGATCAACGCCCGCCCGGTCTCCAGCACCTGGCGTACACGGTCCGCGGCTCTGCGCGCGTCGTCGGGAAGGAGCATGTAGCCGCTCGGCAGGCCTCGAAAATCTGCTGCCGGTACGCCGGTGAAACGTTCGATGGCCCGGTTGACCCGGAGAAGTCTCAGGTCGGGGCCGTGGACGACCAGGCCGATCGGACACTGGTGGTACAACCCGTCGAGAATCGCGCGATCCCGCTGCCAGTCCAGGACGTCGGCCGCGGGAGATCCGGCGACAAGCCACTCGCGGACCCGGTCGTCGCGGGAGAACGTCTGGGCCCTGAGTCCCATCTCCACAAACCGTCCGTCGCGGTGCCGCACCTTGAGCACTCCGAACCAACCGCCGGCTCCGCGGCAACTCGCGGCGGCCTCCCTGACGGCCGGCAGATCGCGCGGGTCGACGAGGACCTCGAAGGCCGGACGGCCGAGCACGGCTGCGGCCGGATGGCCGAGCAGTTCCTCCGCCCGCCGGTTCCAGCCGACCACGGCACCCCGGTCGTCGAGCACCGCCAGGGCGGCGAGGCGCGGGGCGAACGGATCGTCGTGGCTTGCGCTGAGCTCCGTCATCCGCATCTCCACCGCCGGCTGACCCGCTGATACACCTAAGCCTAGTGAACCCGGTGGGGCCGCGCGCGCGGCCGCCGCGGCGGGCGCGGGTGTTCACGCAGGCCCGACGGTCCGCTGTCAGCGGGTCTTCGGACGCCGCGCCTGGTGTGGCTCCTTCGCGTCCATCGGACAGCGACCACCTCCTCCACAGTCGGCGGCCCGGTCCGGCGCCGCCTTGCCCGGCAGTCGCCGGGTCGTCCACGTATGGGGCACACAGGCAGGGCTCCGGAACGGTGACGGGTCGAGGGCGGTCCCCGGTGACGGGCCGGTGAGCCGGTGAGGCAACGGGCCGGTGGGCCGACGGGCGGAGGGCCGACGGATGTCGAGGCATCGACGCGGACCGCCCCCGCCGGCTCACTTCGCCGCCGGGCCGAATTCCTTTCGCGGTCCTCCTTCAAGGACCCCGCCGACCCGCAGTGGGCCGCCGACCCGCCGACCCGCCGACCCGCCGACCCGGAGATGAAGACGTACGAGGACGCGCTGCGCAACCCGAAGACCAGCCGGTGGGCGCGGTTGCGGTCGTAAGCCGTCGGGGACGCGCAGGATGAAGTTCCGGGTGCTTGCCGCCGCTCTGGATCGTGTGCGTCCCGCTCGCCAGGGCGGGAGCCTTGCCGCACCCCGCGGTGGGGGCGGCGGCGCCGGCGGATGCGGCTGCCGTGGCGGAGACCGCGCGGGGTGTTCTCGCCCTGGCCGCGGCCCAGTGCCGTGCCTCCCATGCTCAGGACGACCACCACCGCGACCGCGGCGGAACAAAGAGGGATCTTGTCCTCGTCATCGTGAACCTCCCCTTCTGAAGCCGCGGTTGCTCACGCGCGGGTCCACTTCTGGTTGGCCTGGCCGTTGCAGGTCCACAGCACCAGCGGGGTCCCGTTCGCGGTGCCGGACCGGTCGACGTCGAGGCACAGCCCGGCGTGGACGTTGCGGATCGACCCGTCGGAACCGGCGGACCACTTCTGGTTGTCCTGGCCGTTGCAGGGCCAGGTGATGACACGGGTGCCGTCGGTGGTGCCCTGGTCGTAGGCGTCCAGGCACTTGTCGCCGAAGACGCGGATCTCGCCGCCGGCCCACGTGGTCCACAGCTGGTTGGCGGCCGTATGACAGTCCCAGAGCAGTACTGTCGCCCCGGCGGTGGTGGAGGCGTTGTCCACGTCCGCACAGCGGCCGGAACCGTTGCCGCGCAGCCGCGAAGTAGTGGCGGCCGACGGGCTGCCACCGCTCACCCGGAACACGGCCACGCCGTGCGCGGGGACGCTCGCCGAGATCTGCCCCGCCGAACTCGACGTGCCGCCGGTCCACAGCTCGGTGAGGGTGAACGGCCCGCCGGACAAGCCGACTTGAGCTGCTGTCGTACTGACCGCCGCGGTGCCGCCTCCCCGGTTGAACAGGCCCACCGCTACCGAGCCGTCGGACAGCGGCTTGGCGAACACCTCGGTGCTGCCGTCGTCGCGCACCCTGCGCCCGCCCGCGCCCAGCTGATCCTGGTTCACCGCCAGCAGACGCGGGTTGCGCAGGATCGCGCTCACGTCGGCGGACATGGTGCGGATGTCGTTGCCGGCCATGAGCGGGGCAGCCAGCAGCGCCCACAGGGCGAAGTGTGAGCGGGACTCGGTCAGCGACAGGCCGGGACGGCCCACGACCAGCATGTCCGGGTCGTTCCAGTGCCCCGGACCCGACTGCGCCGCCAGTGGCGCGGTGACGTCAAGGACGTTGCCGACGCCCATCGGATAGCTGTTGGTGTTGCCGTTCTGCCAGACGTCGAGCAGGTCCTCGGTCGTCCGCCACAGGTCGGCGACTTCGCCCCAGTTGTACGTGGCGCCTGTGATGGCGTGGAAGCTGTTGGGGTTGATGCTGTAGACGATCGGCCGCCCGGTGGCACGCAGTGCGTCGCGCATCACCGTGAACCGTGCGACCTGCTCGTCACGGGTGCCACTGGAGGAACACCAGTCGTACTTGAGGTAGTCCACACCCCACGCGGCGAACGTGCCGGCGTCCTGGGCTTCGTGCCCCCTGCTGCCCGTCGACCCGGGATAGGCGCCGCTGGACTGCGCGCAGGTACGCTCGCCCGGCACCTGGTAGATGCCGAACTTCAGCCCCTTGCCGTGGATGTAGTCCCCGAGCGCCTTCATCCCGCTCGGGAACTTGGCCGCGTTGGCCCGCAGGTTGCCCGCCGCGTCACGCTGCGGGTCGAACCAGCAGTCGTCGACCACCACGTACCGGTAACCGGCGTCCCGCATCCCCGAAGACACCATCGCGTCGGCGGCCTGGCGAACCTGCGCCTCCGTGACCCCGCACCCGAAGCTGTTCCAGCTGTTCCAGCCCAACGGTGGAGTGAGCGCCGGGCTGCCGGGCGCTGCCGAAGCAGTGGAGTGAGCGGAAGCCGTCACGGACGCGGTGACCGTCAGCACGATGGTCGCGAGGAGGCGGAACAGTCGTCCGCCTGACCGTCTGGGCACCAAGGGCTCCTTTCGCGGAAGGGTGCCACGGGCGGGTGACGCGAAGATCGATGTCACGTCCATGACACTGCCAGAAGAAGGATGGGGGGTTCGAAATTTCGTGAGCCAATCGGAAACTGAGGCCTCACGGATACTAGGGAGGCCGTCGAACATGTCAACACCCATCACCGCACTGGCTCCACGATCCGGCCATCCTGACGTGCGGAAGGTGGCGGATCTGCACCATCCGGGCAACCGACCGGCAGCGACATGGGATCAAACCTCTTCGAATGTTTCGAAGTCACAGACGATTCATGCGAGAGGTATTGACGGGATTCACCGGCCCCCTATCATCCAGAATGCTCGACAAGCCGATCCATGTTCGACATTTCGTATACCGAGCAGCCGCTCCGCGCGAACCAGCAGGGCACCTCCGGACAACTCCAGCCACCAACGGCTGGGCCACGGAAGGGGATCGCCACACGTGCAGATGTCATGGACTCATCAATCTTGGCCCCGTCGACGCGCACTGACGGCCGCCACCGGCCTGGCCGTCGGTGCCCTGCTTCCTCCGGAAGCGGCCCCCGGCACGGCTTCCGCCCGAGGACCGGCCCTCGCGACCGCGGCGGCCTTCGCGAACCCGGTGATCTGGCAGGACTTCGCGGATATCGACGTCATCCGCGTCGGTGACACCTACTACGCCTCGGCCTCGACGATGCACTACTCGCCGGGCGCACCCGTCCTGCGCTCGTACGACCTGGTCAACTGGGAGATCGCCGGCCACTCGGTGCCCGTCCTCGACTTCGGCGCCAAGTACGACCTGAACGGCGCCCGTGGTTACGTCCGGGGCATCTGGGCATCGTCGCTGGCCTACCGGCCGAGCAACCGGACCTTCTACTGGCTCGGCCAGATCGACTTCGCCCGGACGTACGTCTACACCGCCACCGCCGCCGAGGGGCCGTGGAGCAGACTCACGACGATCAGCACCCCCTACTACGACGCGGGGCTGCTCGTCGACACCGACGACACCCTCTACGTGGCGTACGGCAACACCACCATCAACGTGGCCCAGCTCTCGCCCGACGGCCGCGACCAGGTCCGCACACAGCAGGTGTTCACCACACCGCCGAGCGTCGGCACCCTCGAGGGCTCCCGCTTCTACAAGATCAACGGGCAGTACTACATCTTCCTGACCCGCCCCGCGAACGGCCAGTACATCCTCAAGTCGTCCAGCGGCCCCTTCGGCCCGTACACGATGCGGCAGGTCCTCCTCGACCTGCGCGGGCCGATCCCCGGCGGCGGCGTCCCGCACCAGGGCGGGCTGGTGCAGACGCAGAACGGCGCCTGGTACTACATGGCCTTCGTCGACGCCTACCCCGGTGGCCGGATGCCCGCCCTGGCACCGGTCACCTGGACCCCCGACGGCTGGCCCGTCGTCCAACTCGCCAACGGCGCATGGGGCTCCACCTATCCCAGCCCAGCCGTGCCTCCCCCGCCCCGGCAGGTCACCCCCATGATCGGCGTCGACACCTTCGACGGCACAGCCCTCAAACCGAGTTGGGAGTGGAACCACAACCCGGACAACACCAGATGGTCGGTGAACAACGGCCTGACCCTGCGGACCGCGACCGTCACCAACGATCTCTACTGGGCCCGCAACACCCTCACGCACCGCATCCAGGGCCCCACCTCCACCGCCACGGTCCAGCTCGACCACACGGCGATGCGGGACGGCGACCGGGCCGGACTCGCGCTGCTGCGTGACTCCTCCGCCTGGATCGGCGTCAAGCGCGACGGCGCCGGGACGCGGGTTTCCATGGTCAACGGGCTGACCATGGACACCAACTGGAACACCACCGGCACCGGCACCGAGGTCGCGGGCGCGGCCGTGTCGGGCGGCCGCGTCTGGCTGCGCGCGAGCGCGGACATCCGTCCCGGCACCGGACGCCTCGGCACCTTCTCCTACAGCACCGACGGCACCACCTTCACCCGTCTCGGCCCCGCCTTCTCCCTGGGCAACGACTGGCGGTTCTTCATGGGCTACCGATTCGCCCTCTTCAACCACGCCACCCAGGCACTCGGCGGCTCGGTGCGCATCGCACGGTTCGAGCTGACCACGCCCTGAAGAGGTCCACCGATCGCACCACTCAACCCCCCACCCACCCCACGAGGAGAACCATGAACCCGCTGAAACGGCTCGGTTGTCGCCGAGCCTCGATCCTGGGCCTGCTGGCCGCGACCGTCCTGGTGACACCCGGGACCGCGACCGGTGCGCCCGCCCCGACCGACACCGTTCGGGCCTCCACCCTGGGCGCCCAGGCGGCCCAGTCCGGACGGTACTTCGGAACCGCCGTGGCCGCAGGCCGGCTCGGCGACGGCACGTACACCCGCATCCTGGACCGTGAGTTCAACATGGTCACACCCGAGAACGAGATGAAGTGGGACACGACCGAGCCGTCCCGCGGCTCGTTCAACTTCGGCCCCGGCGACCAGATCGTCAACCGCGCGACGTCCCATGGTCAGCGCATGCGCGGCCACACCCTGGTGTGGCACTCCCAACTGCCCGGCTGGGTCAGCTCCATCAGGGACGCGAACACCCTGCGCAGCGTGATGAACAACCACATCAACACGGTGGCCGGCCACTACAAGGGCCGGATCTACACCTGGGACGTGGTCAACGAGGCCTTCGCCGACGGCGGCAGCGGCCAGCTCCGCAGCTCGGTCTTCCGGGACGTGCTGGGCAACGGCTTCCTGGAAGAGGCCTTCCGCACGGCCCGGACCGCCGACCCCGCGGCCAAGCTCTGCTACAACGACTACAACATCGACGACTGGAACGCCGCCAAGACCCAGGGCGTCTACCGCATGGTGCGCGACTTCAAGGCACGCGGCGTGCCCATCGACTGCGTCGGCCTCCAGGCCCACTTCGGCGCCGGCGGTCCTCCCGGCAGCTTCCAGACGACGATTTCGAGCTTCGCCGCCCTCGGCGTGGACGTCCAGATCACCGAACTGGACATCGCGCAGGCGTCGCCGACCGCGTACGCGAACACGGTCAGGGCATGCATGAACGTCTCGCGCTGCACCGGCATCACCGTCTGGGGCATCCGCGACAGCGACTCCTGGCGCAGCAGCGAGAACCCGCTGCTGTTCGACCGCAACGGCAACAAGAAGGCGGCGTACAACGCGGCGCTGACGACGCTGGGCGGCACGCCCGCCACCACCCGCGGCGCCCCCGACGCCGCCGCCCTGCCCAGCAGGTACTCGTGGAGCTCCAGCGGCCCGCTGATCGCACCCAAGCCGGACTCGACGCACAACATCGCCGGCATCAAGGACCCGACGGTCGTCCAGTACAACGGCAAGTACCACGTGTTCGCCAGTACCGCGAGCTCCTCCGGCTACAACCTGGTCTACCTGAGCTTCAGCGACTGGTCCCAGGCCGGCTCGGCCACACACCACTACCTGGACCGCACCGCCATCGGGTCCGGTTACCGGGCCGCGCCACAGGTCTTCTACAACGCGCCGCAACGCCTGTGGTACCTCGTCTACCAGACCGGCAACGCCTCGTACTCCACGAACCCCGACATCAGCAACCCCAACGGGTGGAGCGCTCCGCGCAACTTCTACTCGTCGATGCCGGACATCATCCGGCAGAACATCGGCAACGGCTACTGGGTCGACATGTGGGTCATCTGCGACAGCGCCAACTGCTACCTGTTCTCCTCCGACGACAACGGACACCTGTACCGGTCCCAGACGACCGTCGGCCAGTTCCCGAACGGGTTCACGAACACGGTCATCGCGCTGCAGGACTCCAAGAACGCGTTGTTCGAAGCGAGCAACGTGTACAAGGTGCAAGGCAGCAACCAGTACCTGCTCCTCGTCGAGGCCATCGGTTCCGACGGGCGGCGCTACTTCCGCTCCTGGACCGCCACCAGCCTCGCCGGCTCCTGGACGCAGCTCGCCGCATCCGAGAGCAATCCCTTCGCACGGGCGAACAACGTCACCTTCCCCGCGGGCGCCTGGACCCGGGACGTCAGCCACGGCGAGATGATCCGCGCGGGCTACGACCAGACACTCACCATTCCCTCATGCCGGCTCCAGTACCTCTACCAGGGCCTGAATCCGAACGCGGGCGGCGACTACAACCTCCTCCCGTGGCGGCTCGGCCTCCTGACCCAGACCAACTCGACCTGCTGACGGACCGTGCCGTGGGGAGCGCTTCCGACGGGCGCGCTCCCCACACCCACCGCCGACCACCGGACGCCTCTTTGTGAGAAACCGAGGTACCGTCATGCGCCGCAGACTGCCCACCCTGGCGGCAGCACTCTCCTCGCTGCCGCCGGCGCTCGCCGCCGCACCGTCCGCCGGCGTTGCGGGACACCGCGGCAGGCAGCGCCCGCCCGTCACTTCCGCGCTGTCGTTCCGAAGAGGAACGGTTCACCGGAGCGCAGGTGTTCCCTCAGCCACTGCTCGGTGTTGCTCACGTGCAGCAGTGCGGCGGCCTGGCTGAGGGCGGAGTCACGGGTGGACAGGGCGTTGAAGATCGCCTCGTGCTCGGCGAGAGTGCGGCCCGCGGCCTTGTCGTCGACCAGACCGCGCCAGATACGGGCGCGCAGGGTGCGGCCGGAGATCCCTTCCAGGAGGGTGAGGAGGGTCTCGTTGCCCGTGGCCGAGACGACGGCGCGGTGGAAGGCGGCGTCGTGGGCGTTGAGCTCTCCGACGTCGTCGCGGGCCTCGCGCATGGCGTCCAGATGCCGTTTCACCTCGGCCAGTTGGGCGTCGGAGATCCGGGTGGCGGCAAGGGCCGTGGCGATCGGTTCGAGGAGCCGCCGTACCTCCATGAGGTCCTGCAGGGCGACCGAGTCGCCCTGCAGGAGTTCCACCGCGCCGCCGAGCCCCTCCAGCAGCAGGCTCGGCTGGAGGCTGGTCACATAGGTGCCGTCGCCCCGCCGGACCTCCAGGACCCGCGCGACAGCCAGCGCCTTGACCGCTTCGCGGGCGAGGTTGCGGGACAGCCCCAGCTGCGCGGCCAGGTCCGGCTCCGGGGGGAGTTTGGAGCCCGGAGGCAGGGCACCGGTCCGGATCAGCTCACGGATCTCCTCGATGGCCTTGTCCGTCAGAGACACCGCTCATCCCTCCCCCCACCGTGCCCCGTGAGCACGTCCGCCCCGATCAGCCCCTGAGTGCGAAGATCGTCCCAGAGACCGTCCGGGACCCGCTGATCATGAGTTCCACGTTTCGCCCGAGCTGTTCCGGAGTCCGCATGCCGAGGGTGACGCCGATGATACTGGGATGCGTGTACGGGAAGGCGATCGCGGCCGCGGCCGGAGTGGTGCCGTGCGCCGCGCGGACCTCGGCGTTCGCCCGAGCCAGGGCGACCAGAGCCGGCGGGGCGTCCTGGCAGTCGTACTTCAGGCCTCCGACGGGCCGGTCGCGGGAGAGCAGTCCCGAGTTGAACACACCCACCGCCAGCACTCTTCTGCCGAGTTCGTGCGCGGCGCGCAGGACGTCGTCCAGCGCCGACTGGTCCAAGAGGGTGCAGCGGCCGGCCAGCAGGATCCGCCGAGTTCGGCCAGGACCTGAAGCGTGCGCGGGCCGTCGAGGCTGTCGCGGCCCGGCCCGTCGCGCAGCATGCCGCTCAGCCGGTCGTCGACGGCGGGGACGGACAGGCCGAGGTCCTCGGGGGACGCCCCGACAAGCCCGCTCCCCCGCCGACTCGGTCACGTGGACCCGGTGGTCGTACGAGCATGCGACGACGTCCTGCGGTCCCCGTCCGGCGCCGTGTCGGGCGGCCCGGGCAGCCCGCTGGAACCGGCTGCTGGGACCGGGCGTCCGGGGGCCGATTCGGTGCTCTCGCCGAGGAAACCGCCCGACTGGTGCTGCCACAGCTTGGCGTAGGCGCCGTTCGCCGCGAGCAGCCCGTCATGGGTGCCCTGCTCGACGACGCTTCCGCGGTCGAGGACGACGAGACGGTCCATGCCGGCGACGGTGCTCAGACGGTGGGCGACCACGAGGGCCGTACGTCCGTCCATCAACCGCCACAGGGCGTCCTGGACGAGGAGCTCGCTCTCCGAGTCCAGCGCGCTGGTCGCCTCGTCGAGCAGCAGGATCGGGGCGTCGCGCAGGATGGCCCTGGCGAGGGCGACGCGCTGGCGCTGGCCGCCCGAGAGTTTCACTCCCCGCTCCCCCACCAGAGTGCCGAAGCCGTCGGGGAGTTGGTCGGCGAACTCCGTGACGTGTGCGGCCGCGGCCGCTGCGTGGATCTCCTCGTCGGTGGCGCCGGGCCGGGCGAAGGCGATGTTGTCCCGCAGGCTGCGGTGGAACATGGCGGGTTCCTGCGGGACGTAGGCGATCAGTGAACGCAGGTCGCTCTGACGCAGCCGGCTGATGTTCTGCCCACCGATCAGGATGCGTCCGTCGTCGATGTCCGACATCCGCAGCAGGAGCCGGGTGAGTGTGGTCTTGCCGCCGCCGGACCTGCCGACCAGACCGATCCGTGCGCCTGCGGGCACGTCCAGGTCGAGTGCCTGGAAAATCGGTTTCGCGCCCGCGTGGGCGAAGGTCACCGCCTCGAAGCGGATGCCGGTGTCCCCCGGTGCGAGGGGTTCGGGTTCCGTCGGGTCGAGCACGGTGGGGGGATCCAGCAGCAGCTCAGTGAACTGCGCCGCCTCGGTCATCGAGCTTTCCAGACGCCGGTAGATCTGGTTGAACTCGAACATGATCTGGGTCGCGTTGGAGTAGTAGGTGAAAGCGACGATGACCTCCTCCACTCCCTGGCCCGGGCCACCGAAGGCGATGGCGACCAACAGGCCCAGCACGTTGGTCAGCACGGACATGGGGGCGATCAGGGTGTCGACGCACAGATTGCCGTAGTCCCACGACCTCAGCGTCAGACGCCGGGATTCCGCGACACGGCTGCGGTGTTCGTCGGCCTCCCGCCGCTCGGCCGCGAACGCCCGGATGGTCTCCATGTTCATGAGGCTGTCGGCGACGTGGCCGGAGACCCGGGCGATCGCCGCCTCACGGTCGTTGACGAGCCTCTGTCGGCGACGGATCAGCGGTGTCGCCACCACCACAGTCAGCACGATCATCACGAGAAGGCCGGCGACGAGCATCGGTTCGTAGCTCCACAGGACCACGGCACCGAACAGCAGGGGGATGAGACTGCCCGCGATCCGGTACGTCACCGTGTCGACGAAGTCCTCGAAGCGCTTGCCGTAGCTCAGCACCCGTTTGGTGAGGGAGCCGGCGAAGTTGTCGTGGAAGAACGCCGCGTCCTTGGCGAGGAGTTCGTCCATGCCGCTCACGTACAGGCGTTCCATGCCGAGGGCGTCCACGCGGTTCAGGCAGTGCTGCCCGACCCGCCACACCGCCTCGGCGAGCAGCAGCGTCACGCCGAAGCCCAGCACGTACGGCAGCGCCGAGCTGAGGGTGAGACCGTCGTCGGCGGCCTGTCCTGCCAGTTTGGCGATCAGCAGGGGGGCGACGTAGCGGATGCCGATGTTGCCCACGGCCGGCAGCAGCAGCGCGGGCAGGGCCAGCCGTCGCAGTCGCAGCAGTTCCCGGCCGTAGCGGCGCAGTGCCAGAACGACCGCGCTCCTGCCCGGCGTCGGCCCTTGCGTGTCTGTGGTCCCCATCACACTCCCGAAGGTTCGCAAGTCGGAAGTGTCCCGTCGGGGGAGGTCCTCGGTCCAGGCATTTACCGCGGACTGGCGAGAACCGGACACTGCTGCGTTCAGCGTACGCAACGGACGTATCCAGTGGAATGCGTACCCGGCGGAGACGGAAATCCCTCACCCTGCCGGCCGGCAGCCGCGTTCGTCGACAGGTCCTTCGGTGTAGTCGGAGGTCAGCCGGTACACGCCCGCCCGGGACGCGGTCAGCCGGGTCCACGGGCCGTCCGCGCTGACGCACGCTCCTTCGGCCCGCAACCAGGGCGAGTACGCGATCCGCACAACGCTCGTCCCGGCGCGAGGCATCCTCAGCGTCAGCTCCGCCTCTCCCGCGTGCTGCAGCTCGGCCGGGGCGGAGACCAGCGGCAGAGTGTCGCGGACGCGATAGATCTTCCAGTAGCGGTCGTGCCAGACGGGCTCCAGCCAGTTCTGTCCCTCCTTGATCAGAGCGGTCTCGCGCTCCGCGTACCGATCGGGCGTGCCGTCGTGCAGGACGACGTAGCTCACCGCCCAGTGGCGCAGCCAGGCGTGGTATCGCGGCCCGTCGAGGTGGCCCTCGTAGAACAGGCGTCCCCGTTCCACGTCCAACTGCTGATTCCAGCCCCGCATCAGTTCGACGTGCGGGCCGAGGAGGGTGGCCCCGCGATGGTCGAGATCCGTCGGCAGCTCGACCCGGCCGCGGTCCGCGCCCAGCCGGGCGAGCGCGGCGAGCACTCCGTCGGTGTGCGTGACCCAGCCCGGAACCGGGTCGGGGCTGCGCAGATGCGTCAGCGACGTCACACAGAGATAGGAGACGGAAAGAGCAGTCACCAGAGCCATCGCGCGCATACGGGTTCGACGTACGCCGTTCCGGGTGGCTCCGGAGCGGCGGTGCAGCGCGGCCGCGAGCAACACCGCGGGGGCGAAGAGCACGGCGAGCCGCTCCACGTTGTTGCCGATCGGGGAGGGGACCAGCCAGGTGAGGACGACCCCGGCGGCATACAGGGCGCTGCCTGCCCGCACCACCCGCCACTCCCGCGGGGACGCCCACACCACGGCGGCGGACAGCAGTACGGGCAGGACCATGCGGCCCGCGGCCATGGGCTGTTCGCCCTGGAAGGGGAACAGCAGGGTCGTCAAGCCGACAACGGCGACGGGCGGGAGAGTCAGGGCGAGACACTTGCCGTACTGCCGGGCGACCAGATATCCAGCACCCGCCACCAGCAGGAAGAGCCCGGCCACCGGGCTGCCCATGGTCGCGAACAGCGCCCCGAACACGGCGGCGGCAAGCCGGGCGGGCCGGGGCGCACGGCCGGCCACCGCGAGCAGGCCCGCGAGAGCGAAGGCCAGACCGAGGGCGAACGTGGTGCGGCCGAGCACGACGTTGTACCAGAGGGCCAGCGCACCGACCAGCGCGGGCCACAGCGACCCACGCGCAACGGTGCGCTCCAGCAGTACGGCCAGCAGCCAGGTGGCGGTGACCCCGGACAGCACGGAGACAGCACGGACACCAAGCAGTGCCATCAGGTGCGGTGATATCACGCTGTAGTTGACGGTGTGGGTCCCGCCGAACCAGAAAAGCCCGAAGGGCGTGTCCGGGTGCCTGCTCACGAATCCCGCCCACGCGTACTGCGCGGCGAGGTCACCGCCGCCCGTCGCGAGTACGGCGTCCCACCCCCAGTACAGGGGGAGGAAGGCGACGATGGCGAGGAGCGGGACGCGGTACCTCGCCGGTCCGGGCGACCGGCGTTCCCGGCGCGGTACCGATGGCAGTGGTTGCAGTGAGGCGGGGGCCGGCAGGATGAAGGACTGTACGGGCATGTTGGCTTTCCCGGTGCGGTACGGACGCTGTACAAGCCCGCCGAGGAATTCGTGGCCCTGAGGGCTCCTGGAACTCGCGGACCCGCGCAGGCGTCACGGCCGGGCCTCTCCCGTCTGTCGCGCCCACTCGCGTATCGCGCACCACGTCGGCGTCTCTGCCCACTGGCCGGCTCTCGCGCGTGCCGCCACCGGACGCCCGCGCCGATCGGTCGGGGCGCCGAGGCCGTCGCGCCGCCCGGTGACGGAGTATGCCGGGAGCCGAACAGCGCGAACCTCGCCCGGCGGCCGGTTCTTCGGCCCACGTTCGTCACGCGGCAGGCCCGTATCGGCTCGCCTCCCGCCCGCTGCGGCAGCGTGAGCGTTGAACCACGCTGCCCGGACTGCGCAACTTGCTGACAGCGCCAGCACCAGAAGGCCGACATCACGCACTGAACCGCTCCGGAATCGGTGGAGGATCCGGACTGGGGCCTCCTGCCCAAGCGGACTACGGACATCAGCCGGATCGCGCCTCCGACCATGATCCGGACCATTCCCGGGCCGGCGACCCTCCACCGGCTTTGGCAGAGGCTATTTCCACAGGTCAACCACATGCAAGGCGTCACACCCGGAGACGAAGAATGTCCCTTGTTGTTCCAGACCGCTGAAACCCGGGTTCTGCCAGGACCCGAAGTCGGGTGCCTGAAGCGAGAGTTGTGCCTCAGGCGAAGAACCTGCTGGTGAGCTACTCGCGAAGAGGCTGGCGTTCTTCCAGGCACCCGAAGGAAGGCGCCTGGCCGGGGCTTTCGCCCGGCAGGCGCCTTTCGCTCAACCGATCGAGGGCTGGGCCCGGCTTGCGTACCGGCTCCCGCACGTGGACGAGGCGGGCGGGCCGTGCACCGAGGTGCGCCCTGCCGGGCCCCCGCTCAGCAGCCGCCGGTCCCCTCGCCCGCCATGCCTCCGCTCAGCAGCCGCCGACCCCCTCCCCCGCCATGCCGGCGCTCAGCGTCGTGCCGTCCGACGGGTCGATCAGCAGGAAGGAGCCGGTGGAGCGGGAGTCGCGGTACGGGTCGAGGGCTATCGGCTCCGCGGTGCGGACCACGACGCGGCCGATGTCGTTGGCGACCAGTTGCCCCGGATCCCGGTGCTGGGTGAGATCGTCCAGGGACAGCCGGAAGGGGATGTCCTTGACGACCGCCTTGACCGTGCGGGTGGTGTGCTTGACCAGCACCCTGTCGCCCGGCCGCAGCGGACGGTCGGTGAGATGGCAGACGGTGCCTTCGACGTCCTGGGTGACGGCGGGGCCGGCGCCGGCCGGGGCGATGAGGTCGCCCCGGGAGATGTCGAGACTGTCCGCGAGGAGCAGGGTCACGGACTGCGGGGCTCTGGCGACATCACTCGCCCGGCCCAGGACGTCGATGCCGGTGATGGTGCTCGTACGGCCGGAAGGAAGGACGGTGACCCGGTCGCCGACGTGCAGCACGCCACGGTCCAGCCGGCCCGCGTACCCGCGGTAGTCGGGAAGGCCGGCGGTCTGCGGGCGTACGACGTACTGGACCGGGAAGCGTGCCGCCGCCTCGGTGGTGCGGCTGCCGACGGGGACCGTCTCCAGGTGATCGAGAACGGTGGGACCCGCGTACCAGTCCATGTGCCGGGACGGCTCCACGACGTTGTCGCCGGCCAGCGCGGAGATCGGGATGGCCGTCACCTCGGGGATGCCGAGCCGGGCCGCGTACGCCGTGAACTCGTCGGCGATCCGGGCGAAGACGCTCTCCCGGTGGCCGACGAGGTCCATCTTGTTCACGGCGAGGACGACGTTCGGGACGCGGAGCAGGGCGCCGACCGCGGCATGGCGGCGGGTCTGCTCGACGACGCCGTTGCGGGCGTCGACCAGGATGATCGCCAGGTCGGCGGTGGAGGCGCCGGTGACCATGTTGCGGGTGTACTGCACATGGCCCGGCGTGTCGGCCAGGATGAACCGGCGCCGGGACGTCGCGAAGTAGCGGTAGGCCACATCGATGGTGATGCCCTGCTCGCGCTCGGCCCGCAGCCCGTCCGTGAGCAGCGCCAGGTCGGGGGTGTCCCGGCCGCGGCTGCGCGAGACCCGCTCCACGGCTTCCAGCTGGTCGGCGAGAACGGATTTCGAGTCGTGCAGGAGCCGGCCGACCAGGGTGGACTTGCCGTCGTCGACGGAGCCCGCCGTGGCGAGCCGCAGTGTGTCGACCACGGTGGGGGCGGATGCCCCCGGCCGGTGGGCGAACGCTGTCACCGCCGGGTCCGTCGCGCCGATGTCGGTCGTCGTCATCAGAAGTACCCCTCGCGCTTGCGGTCTTCCATCGCGGCCTCGGACAGCTTGTCGTCGGCCCGGGTCGCGCCCCGCTCGGTGACCCGGGACGCGGCGATCTCGGCGATGACCGTGTCCAGGGTCGTCGCGTCGGAATCGACGGCGCCGGTGCACGACATGTCACCGACGGTCCGGTAGCGGATCAGCCGCCGTTCGATGTGCTCGCCGTCGGCGGGGCCGCCCCATTCGCCCGCCGTGAGCCACATGCCGGCCCGCCGGAACACCTCGCGTTCGTGGGCGAAGTAGATCCCGGGCAGTTCGACGCCCTCGCGGGCGATGTACTGCCACACGTCCAGCTCGGTCCAGTTGGACAGCGGGAACACCCGAACGTGTTCGCCGACGGCGTGCCGGCCGTTGTAGAGCTGCCACAGTTCGGGGCGCTGACGGCGCGGATCCCACTGCGAGAACTCGTCCCGCAGACTGAACACCCGCTCCTTGGCCCGCGCCTTCTCCTCGTCCCGGCGCCCGCCGCCGAACACCGCGTCGAACCGGTGCCGCTGTATCGCCTCGGTAAGCGGGACGGTCTGCAGCGGATTTCGCGTCCCGTCGGCACGTTCCTTCAGCACACCGCGGTCGATGTAGTCCTGTACGGATGCCACATGGAGCCGCAGCCCATGTGCGTCCACCACACGGTCCCGGTACTCCAGCACTTCCGGAAAGTTGTGCCCCGTGTCCACATGCAGCAGCGAGAACGGCACCGGCCCGGGCGCGAAGGCCTTCCGGGCGAGGTGCAGCATCACGATGGAGTCCTTGCCGCCGGAGAAGAGCAGCACCGGCTTCTCGAACTCCCCCGCGACCTCGCGGAAGATGTGCACCGCCTCCGACTCCAGGACGTCCAGGTGGGTCAGCGGCGGGAGCCGCAGCGCACTGCGCAACGCGGTGCGGTCGGCTGCCCCGACGGCGGTCGGCTCCGCGGTCGGCACGACGGTCGTCATACCAGTCCCCTCTCGACGAGCAGGTCCCACACCGCGTCCGCCGACTCCCCGGCGCTCTGCTGGTGCGTCTGAAGGCGCAGGTCGGGGTGGTCCGGCGCCTCGTACGGGTCGTCGATCCCGGTGAGCCCCGACAGCTCGCCGGCCGCCTGTGCGGCGTACAGGCCCTTGACGTCGCGTTCGGCGCACACCTCGACCGGAGTGGCCACATGCACTTCCAGATACGTGGTGCCGCTCGCCGCGTGCCGCTCGCGCGCCGCCTCCCGGCTGTCCGCGTACGGCGCGATCACCGGCACCAGCACCAGGACGCCGTTGCGCGCGAGCACTTCGGCCACCAGCCCGATGCGCCGGACGTTGGCATCCCGG
The DNA here is from genome assembly GCF_042737375.1 of Streptomyces sp. NPDC060000. Lineage (NCBI taxonomy): Bacteria > Bacillati > Actinomycetota > Actinomycetes > Kitasatosporales > Streptomycetaceae > Streptomyces > Streptomyces sp. NPDC060000. Next base: position 3,016 of record NZ_JBHWUU010000005.1, on the reverse strand, counting down.
TCCTGGCGTGAGAAGCCGAGTCCCGCGGAGAGGAAGCGGCGGATCTCGTCGCCGTCCAGTACCTCCACCCGCCGACCGGCCTCCCGCAGCCGCGCCGCGAGGTTCCGGGCGACGGTGCTCTTGCCGGAGCTGGGCAGGCCGGTCAGCCAGACGGTCGCCCCACAGCCGCAGCAGGGCGGGCCGGGGGGCGCCGGCGCGCGTTGAACGGTCTCTTGGATCACAGTCATGATCGTTCTCCTTGTTCGGCTCGGCCCGGTTCTCAGGCCTCCACCTCTGCGGGAAGGGCTGCGGAGGCCGGGACGGGTGCCGTCCTGGCTCCGCGGTAGCGGCTGCGGTCGGCCCGCCGGACCGGTGCGCGGGTGACCTGAGTGGCCGCCTCCTCGTCGATGTGGGCGGCGAGGTCGGCCACCGTCGGATGCTGGAAGAAGGCACCGAGGCGGACCTCGGTGGCGCAGAGGTCCCCGATGCGGGCGGCGACCTTGGTCGCGAGCAGCGAGTGCCCGCCCAGGTCGAAGAAGTTGTCGAGGGCGCCGACGCGGGCGACACCGAGGATGTCCGACCAGACGGTGGCGATGGCTCGCTCGGTGTCGGTACGCGGTGCGACGTACACGGCGGTGCCCGTCTCCCGGCCGGTGCCCGGCTTCGGCAGTGCCTTGCGGTCGAGCTTCCCGTTGGCGCTCAGGGGCCAGGCGTCCAGGACCAGGAAGTGGCGCGGGATCATGGAGGCCGGCAGCCGGGACTGCAGATGATGACGGAGTTCGGGCACGAGGGAGCTGCGCCAGGCCGCCTCCATGGGGTTGTTGGAGTACGCGCCCCAGCCCTGCTCAGGAGCGGTCAGGGGGAGTTCGCGCACGGGACGCAGGGCCCGGGCCGCCGAGCGGGTGATCAGGACGTCGAGGCGTCCGCGCCGCTCGAGGTGGAGTGCCGGTACGACCTGGTAGCCCATCTCGGCCACCAGGGCTTCGAGCGCGGAGGGATCGAGGGTGTCTCCCGTCGGTCCCGCGAGGTCGGCCGCGAGCCGCTCGTCCGTGACCGCCCCGACGACAACGCTGCGGGGGCGCTCGGCACGCAGCCTGGCGGCGAGGTCCGCGACGGGTGCGGCCGGCCACTGCTCGGGTTCGGCGTCGGCGTCCGTGGCGGTGAGGGCATCCGTGCCGGTGACGGCGTCGGCGGACTCCGCGGGGCCGCCTGCCAGGTGCAGGATCGCGTCGTAGCGGTACTTGGTCAACTCGTTGCGGTGGCCGCCCCGCTTGGACAGCAGCGAGACGGCCTCGATCTCCGGCCGGTCGGCGGCCAGCGCGGTGAAGAAGTGCGGATCGACGACGAGTTCGGCGTCGGCCGCCACCCGGTCGGCGACGGCCTGGTCGAAGGACTCCGTGTTCTCGTCGGCGTCCTGGCCGTGCGCCTGCGCCCGCTGGAGCGAGGCGTGGAAGGTCTCCAGGAGGGCGTGATCGCGTACGTCGCCGATGACCACGCTGCCGCCGGGGCGCACCACGCGGAGGGCCTTGGTCAGGACCTCCGCCAGATAGTCGGCGTTCGGGAAGTACTGGGCCACCGAGTTGATCAGTACGAGGTCGAAGGCGGCGTCGGGCACCCCGTCGAACTGTTCGGCGGAGCGCTGGAGCAGCTCCACCTCCCCCGAACCCGAGGGCAGCAGAGGCAGTTTCGCCGTCAGGTCGCGGACGGCGACCTCGGAGACGTCGGTGCCGCAGTAGTAGTCCGTGTGCGGCGCGATCCGGAAGAGCAGCAGTCCGGTGCCGCAGCCGATCTCCAGGACCCTTCGGTGCGGAAGGGCGAGGACCCGCCCGGTGATCGAGTCGACCCACTCGCGCATCTCGTCCGCGCCGAGCGGCCGGCCGGTGTACGAGCTGATCCAGCCGGAGATGTCGAAGGTCGGGTCCTCGGTCTGCTGGTCGCCGGCCCGGTAGATCTGGTCGAAGACCTCTCCCCACCGGCCGACCTGCGTTCCCTCGCTCTCCGCGCTCTGGGCGGGCAGGTCACGCTTGTTGAGGTAGGCGACGAGTTCGGGGGTGCCGTCCGTGCCGGGCGCGGTGGTGACCAGGGCCTGGTCCACCGCCGGATGACCGGTCAGCGCGGCCTCGATCTCGGCCGGCTCGATCCGCTGCCCGCGGATCTTGATCTGATGGTCCAGCCGCCCCAGATACTCCACCGTGCCGTCCGCCCGCCACCGCACCAGATCGCCGGTGCGGTACAACCGGCCACCGGCCGTGAACGGGTCCGGCACGAACCGCTCCGCCGTCAGCCCCGGCCGGCCGTGATACCCCCGCGCCAACGGCACCCCACCGATGCACAGTTCACCGGCCACACCGACCGGCTGCACCCGCAACGCCCCGTCCAGGACGTGAATGCGCGCGCCGCGGATCGGTGCGCCGATCGGCACCCGGCCCGCCGGGACGGGCGCGGTCACCTCGTGAGCGGTGACGTCGATGGAGGCCTCGGTCGGTCCGTACAGGTTGTGGAGTTCGGCCTCCGGGAACAGCCGGTGGAACTGGGCGGCCACCTCGGCGGTCAGCTCCTCGCCGCTGCAGACGACCCTGCGCAGTGCGGGCAGTGCCGGCCGGGTTCCGGACTCGGCCGTGTCCAGGAAGACCTTGAGCATCGAGGGCACGAAGTGGGTGGTGGTGATCCCCGCGGAGGCGGCGGCCCGCGCCAGGTACTCGGGGTCGCGCTGGCCGTCCGGGTCGGCCATGACGATCCGGGCGCCGGTCAGCAGGGCCCAGGTGAGCTCCCAGACGGAGACGTCGAAGCCGATCGGCGTCTTGTGCAGGACGCGGTCGGTGCCGTCGAGCCGGTAGCGGTCCTGCATCCACAGCAGGCGGTTGGTGATCGCGCGGTGCGAGTTGGCCGCGCCCTTGGGCCGGCCGGTGGAGCCGGAGGTGTACAGGACGTAGGCCGGGTTGTCGGGGTGGAGGGGGACGGCGGGGCGGCCGGCCGGGCAGGCCGCCAGCTCACCGGCGAGGTCCTCCACCCGCACCACCTCGGCATCCGCCTCCGC